>NZ_MNQN01000142.1:0-107982 GCF_001915455.1 Bacteroides sp. 43_46
AATAAGTGATAAATCCTTAGAGCGCCTACGAAAAAAGAGAAACTTTGCAATTTCTGTTGATAAGTCACCTGTTTTGTTAATAACTGTCGGACGAAACAGATACCAAACTTCGACAGGTTCATCATCTACCTTTCTCTTTATGAGCTTGCAAATATACATATTTATATTGGATATTTATTTCTTTTTTTGCTCGCTTGCAGAAGATTAAGATTTGTAAACGGGTAGAAACAGGGAAGGAAGATACTTTTTCATCTGGAGGAAAGAGGGTTTGGAGGTACGGCTTCTTTTTGTTACTTTTGTGCGAATATTAAAAAGGAAAGGATTGAATATATGGAAAATAAGAAGCCGTTGATACTCGTTTCCAATGACGATGGGGTTATGGCCAAGGGTATTAATGAATTAGTGAGATTTCTTCGTCCTCTTGGGGACATTGTGGTCATGGCTCCTGACTCTCCGCGTTCCGGTAGCGGATGTGCGCTGACGGTGACGCAGCCTGTTCATTATCAACTGGTCAAGAAAGAAGTCGGATTAACAGTCTATAAGTGTACGGGAACGCCTACCGACTGCATCAAGCTGGCGCGCAATACCGTTCTCGACCGAGAACCGGATCTTGTGGTCGGAGGCATTAATCATGGAGATAATTCGGCAACTAATATGCATTATTCCGGTACTATGGGAGTGGTGGTTGAAGGTTGTCTGAATGGTATTCCTTCTATTGGCTTTTCGCTTTGTAACCATGACCATGATGCGGATTTTGAAGCTACGGGACTCTATGTACGCAAGATATCTGCTATGATATTGGAGAAAGGACTTCCTCCTTTAACTTGTTTGAATGTGAACTTCCCGAATACTGCCGATATCAAAGGAATAAGGATTTGTGAACAGGCAAAGGGACGTTGGACCGGGGAATGGACTCCTTGTCCCCGTTTGAATGATACAAATTATTTTTGGTTAACCGGTGAATTTACCGATCATGAACCGGAAAATGAGAAAAACGATCATTGGGCGTTGGTTAACGGCTATGTAGCTATCACCCCGACTACTGTTGACGTGACGGCTTATGGTTTTATGGACGAGCTTAATAAGTGGTTCAATTAAGAACCTTCAACTATCATGAAGTATTATCTGATTGTTGGTGAGGCTTCCGGTGACTTGCACGCTTCCCACTTGATGAGTGCCTTGAAAACGGCAGATCCGCAAGCCGATTTTCGCTTTTTCGGGGGCGACCTAATGGCTGCTGTTGGCGGCAAAATGGTGAAGCATTATAAAGAGCTGGCATATATGGGATTTATTCCTGTATTGCTTCATTTGCGCACTATCTTTGCAAATATGAAACGTTGCAAAGAAGACATTGTTGCTTGGAATCCGGATGTCGTAATTTTGGTGGATTATCCGGGGTTCAACCTTGATATTGCCAAATTTGTTCATGCAAAGACACAAATACCGGTCTACTATTATATATCTCCTAAGATATGGGCATGGAAGGAGTATCGCATCAAGAATATCAAACGTGATGTAGACGAATTGTTCTCTATACTTCCTTTTGAAGTTGAGTTTTTTGAAGGGAAGCATCAGTATCCCATTCACTATGTAGGAAACCCTACCGTGGACGAAGTGGCTGCTTATCAGGAAATGAACCCGAAAGACTTTGCTGCGTTTATTGCAGCAAACCAGTTGGAGAATAAACCGGTTATTGCTTTGCTGGCAGGTAGTCGGAAGCAAGAAATCAAGGATAATTTGCCTGATATGCTGAAAGCTGCTTCTGCTTTCCCGGATTATCAACTGGTATTAGCCGGTGCGCCCGGCATTACCCCGGAATATTATGAAAAGTATGTGGGGCAGGCGAACGTAAAAATTATATTCGGACAGACATACCGCATTTTACAGCATGCAGATGCGGCTTTGGTGACATCGGGAACGGCTACTCTCGAAACAGCTTTGTTTCGTGTTCCTCAGGTGGTTTGCTATCATACTCCGATTGGAAAAGTTATTTCGTTCCTACGACGTCACATTCTGACTGTGAAATATATTTCATTGGTTAATCTGATTGCCGACTGTGAGGTTGTTAAAGAGTTGGTTGCTGATACCATGACGGTAAAGAATATGCAGTGTGAACTGGCTAATCTTCTTGAAAATGAAGTGTATAAGAAGGAAATGCTTACTGGATATGATTATGTGGCGGAACGGTTGGGACCTGCCGGTGCTCCCTGTCATGCAGCTCATGGAATAGTGAAGCTGTTGAAAAAATAACTTTCTTTTTCTGAATAAACGTAAAGCCGATGCAGTAATTGCACGGCTTTTTTATTTATTAAGCAGAAGACTAAAAAAGAAAGGAACAGATATGAAAAAATTTAAGTGGCTTTTAGGTATGTTAGTACTGGCACTAATGCCAATGTTGCAATCATGTGATGATGATGATGGATATTCTATCGGAGATTTCAGTTGGGACTGGGCTACGGTCCGGACTACCGGTGGAGGAGGTTATTATTTGGTAGGTGACCGTTGGGGAATCATCGATCCGGTTGCTACTTCTATACCTTGGTTCAAACCTGTGGATGGTGAACGTGTGGTATCCTTTTTCAATCCTTTGGCTGACATGAGTGATGAAAAAGGTGTTCAGGTGAAAATGGAAGGTATTCAGGAAGTGTTGACTAAGGAAGTTGAGGAAATGACTGCTGAAAATGAAGAAGAATTTGGAAATGATCCTATTTTGATTTATCAGGGTGATATGTGGCTGGGAGGAAAGTTTCTGAACATTATCTTCCGCCAGAATTTGCCTCGCAGTGAAAAACATCGCATCAGTCTCGTGGAGAATAAGATAGCAACTGAGCCGGGTGAACCCGAAACTCCGGAAACTTTAAGCATCGGTGAAGACGGCTATGTTCATTTGGAGTTACGTTATAATACGTATGATGATGTAACAGACTATTGGGGGTGGGGACGAGTTTCCTATAATTTGGAAAAGTTCTACCCGACACCCAAAGAAGGTGAAACTACGATGAAAGGTTTTAAGGTAACGATTAACTCTGAAGAAAATGGAGAAGGAGTAGTGGTAGTACTTGACTTGGAACATCCGGTCGGTGTGCCGGAGAAAGCTAAAGATGTACATGCTACATCTGTAATCAGATAAATAACCTAACCTATGTAACTGTGTGTAAAAAAAGGTCGGGATAATTTTCGCAAAGAAAGTTTCCCAACCTTTATTTTTTATCTCTATTCTGAATATACAGATTTAAACCCAAGTGAGAGCATAAAGATAGACTACTGCTGCCGGTATAGCCATTAATGAACTGTCGAACCGATCAAGCATGCCTCCGTGTCCCGGAAGAATTGTACCGGAATCTTTTACGTGAAGTTGGCGTTTTAGCAATGATTCTGTCAAGTCACCCCAAGTTCCGAACACTACAACTACCAGCGCCAATCCTGCCCATTGCCACATCGACATGAACGGAAAATAATGTGCCAGTATAAAGGAAGAACCAATAGCAACGATACCTCCGCCGATAGAGCCTTCCCACGATTTCTTAGGAGAAATACGTTCGAACAAACGATGCTTTCCGATCAGCGAACCGATGCAATATGCACCTGTGTCACTCAACCAAAGGAAGATGAAGATAGATAACGGCAAAATCGGGTTGTAGCTAACACTGCTGTATTCCGAACTGGGATCATTGTGGAAAGCAAGTACGTTCAGTAGTGCGAATGGCAGACCGATGTATAGCTGGCTAAGCATAGAATATGCCCAGTTCAGCACCGGATTTTCCTTTTTCAGGTATAACTCGCTAATCATTAAGTAGAGCAGTAGCAGTACGTAAGGAATAAAGATCTTGGAATCAGCTGCATCAATACAGAAGCCCATTACTGCAAGGAAGAGATAAGCTCCTCCCAGCATGATAATCGTTTTATTTACGTTTACTCCGTCAGCACGCATATTTACTAGTTGTCCAAACTCATAAATAGTCAAGGCGCTAATGATTATGAACAGTATACCGAAACTGAATGATGTGTAAAGGATGCATCCCACCAGAATGGCGACGAAAAGCACACCTGTAATAGCCCGTTTGATAAAATTGCTAGCCAAAATATTTGCGTTTTAAGTTGTTTTCTTTCCACCTTCCGCCGAGATCACCTTTTTTTCTATGGAAACTTTACCTTCCACGGTAATCTTAGCTTCGGTTGCCTCTTTCTCCTCTGTAGAGTTTTCAGCTTCTTCTTCCTTGATTTCTTTCTCCTTCTCTTTTACCTCTTCGGCCAGTCTCTTTTCCGCTTCGGCAGCTTCCTGACTTTCTTTGGCAGCCATGATTTCTTCTGAGCGGGAAGCCCAAGGGCGTTTTCCAAAGATACGTTCAACATCTTCGGCAAAGATTACTTCCTTATCAATTAGTAATTGAGCGAGCTGGTTGTGTCCTTCCCGATGTTCGGACAGAATTTTTTTTGCACGTTCATATTGCTCATTCACCATATTTTTGACTTCCGTATCAATCAGTTCGGCTGTCTTTTCACTATATGGACGATTGAAAGAATATTCTTCATTGTTATAATAGCATAAGTTAGGCAGTTTGTCGCTCATACCTAAATAAGCTATCATTCCGTATGCTTGTTTGGTGACTCTTTCCAAGTCGTTCATAGCACCTGTGGAGATACGATTGAGAAATAAATCTTCGGCAGCGCGTCCTCCTAGAGTGGCACACATTTCATCGAGCATTTGCTCTTTAGTTGTGATCTGGCGTTCCTCCGGCAAATACCAGGCAGCACCCAATGCACGTCCGCGAGGAACAATTGTCACTTTAATCAACGGGTTTGCATATTCCAGCAGCCAGGAGATCGAAGCGTGTCCCGCTTCATGCAGAGCGATAGAACGTCTTTCTGCTTCTGTTGTAATCTTTGTCTTCTTTTCCAAACCGCCGATGATGCGGTCTACGGCGTCGAGGAAGTCTTGTTTTCCAACGAACTTCTTGCCGTGACGGGCTGCAATCAGGGCCGCTTCATTACAAACATTGGCAATGTCCGCACCGGAGAACCCCGGAGTTTGGCGGGCAAGAAGGTCCACATCTACAGTATCATCTATCTTGATCGGGCGCAAATGCACACCGAATACTTCTTTACGTTCATTCAGGTCGGGCAAGTCTACATGTATCTGACGGTCAAAACGTCCGGCACGGAGTAAAGCCTTGTCGAGTACATCTACACGGTTGGTCGCGGCCAGGATGATTACACCACTATTGGAACCGAAACCGTCCATTTCAGTCAATAACTGGTTCAATGTATTCTCGCGTTCGTCATTTCCTCCCATTGCAGGATTCTTGCCACGGGCACGTCCAACGGCGTCAATCTCGTCAATAAATACGATACAAGGAGCTTTCTCTTTGGCTTGCTTAAACAAGTCGCGGACACGGGAAGCACCTACGCCGACAAACATTTCCACAAAGTCAGAACCTGCCAGCGAGAAGAAAGGTACATTAGCTTCACCGGCCACAGCTTTGGCGAGTAATGTTTTACCGGTCCCCGGAGGGCCTACCAGTAATGCTCCCTTAGGAATTTTACCTCCCAAGTCTGTATATTTTTGAGGTTCTTTCAAGAACTCCACAATTTCTTCTACTTCCTGTTTGGCTTCCGCCAGGCCGGCTACATCTTTGAATGTAATCTTGATCGCCCCTCCTTTTTCGAAAAGTTGGGCTTTTGATTTACCTACATTAAACACACCGCCAGGACCTCCACTACCACCGCCACTCATACGGCGCATGAAGAATATCCATAAAGCAATCAGCAGCACAAGCGGCAGGACCTGAATCAGGATAGCAGGGAATATATCTGATTTAGGCGGATAATCCGAGGTCCCGTCAAAATGACCGGCTTCTTTTTCTGCCTGCAAAAATTCTTCCAGTTTGTCAGTAGACGGCGCCCTACTTGTGATGATCGGGTTGCGCCCTACTTTGGTAGAGTCCGCTCCGAATACGGCACCTACGGAATTAGGTTTGAGATAAGCCTCAATCGACTTGTCCTCATATCCCAGCACTTTGCTGACATAACCGTTTTTAACGTAATCCTGAAATTCGCTGTATGTGACAGCTTTGTTTCCGGCTCCCCTTGAATCACTGCCCCACCAGAGGCCGAGAAGCATAAGGGCAATAATCATATACATCCAGTTCAAGTTGAACTTGGGCATATTAACCTTGTTGTTAGGTTTATTGCTATTGTTTTTGTTGCTACTATTATTGTCCATAATCGTTGATTAGTCTAAATCGGGGATTTGAATAAGTTTGGCATCTGCCCAAAGGTGTTCCAGATTATAAAAGGCTCTTGTTTCCGGTAGAAAAACATGTACCAGTACGTCCGCATAGTCCATAGCTACCCATTCTGCATTTCGAAGTCCGTCAACGGCAAAAGGTTTGCTGTCCGCACCTTTACGGGTAAATTCTTTGATAGAATCTACGATAGCACCAACCTGACTGGGAGAATTTCCCTGACAAATAACGAAGTATTTACAGATAGTATCTTCTATATTGGTTAAATCGGCAATAATGATGTTTTTACCTTTTTTCTCTTGAATTCCCTCTTTTATTTTTTCAATTAATACTTTAGTATCGTTCATTCTTTTAATTGAGATTAATAATTCATGTTCTCTTTTGGTTTATAACAAAAAAGGCTTCCCCTTTGTTTCTGATTATAAACGTGATATTTTTGACAAATATACGCTGATTTATTGGATACAAGAAAGTTATCACTTAATTTTTGTGTTTTTTAGTGGAGATGCTTTTATTTGAAAAGTTAATTTGGGGATTTTTGCAAAAAAAATAGTGGAAATGTTTTGAATTCCCAAAATATTTGTATCTTTGCACCCGCAAACGAAAATAATTGGGCTATGGTGTAATGGTAACACTACAGATTCTGGTCCTGTCATTCCTGGTTCGAATCCAGGTAGCCCAACAAAAAACAATGGTTAATTAGAATAAACCCTGCTAAGAATTAGTTCTTGCGGGGTTTTATCATTTTTTGCCCGCTTGAAATTTAAAGATAATGTAGACTAATTCGGTGACAGTTTTTGAAGGCGTCAAATGCTATCATTTAATAATAAAGAAGAACAGGCTTTATTGTTCAACGAACATAAAGCCTGTTTTATATTTTCAGTAGCAACTTTCTTTACAAAAAGATTATTCTTCTGCTTTTATAGATTCGTCTATTACTTTAATCTTCTGTGATACAAGTTCCAAATCTGCTTTCAGCTTTTCTACCTTACGGTTCAACTCGGTTAACAGGCTGCTGCCTTTCTTTGAGGTGGAAGTCAGGAAACCCAGGTTATTTTCGTAAGTCTGGAGTTCATTCTTCATACTCTCGTAAGTACGTACCAGCTTTTCGCGTTCTCTGTATAGAGATTGTGGTCCGCCACCTTGTATATTGTTGATGTTTGACCGGAAGTTACTTAACTTCTTGTTCGAAGCGCTAATGTTGAAACGGTCGAACAACTGGTCGATCAATCCATGATATTGCTTGTACAACTTATCTTTTTCTTTGAATGGTACATGACCGATAGAATTCCATTCTTTCATCAGATCCCGTACCAGTGTGCTGGCTTCCTCGATATCCATGTTTTCGTCTATGGACGACAACTTTTCGATCAATGCCTTTTTCTTCTCCATGTTTTCTACTTCGATAGAGCGTTGTGAAGAAGTAGCCTTGTTTTTCTGTTCAAAGAAATAGTCACAAGCCGTGATAAAACGTTTCCAAACAGCGTCCGAATGTTTCTTGGCTACCGGTCCGATTGTCTTCCACTCTTTTTGGAGTTTCGTCAGGGTATCGGCAGTTGCTTTCCAGTCTGTACTGTCTTTTAAGGCTTCCGCTTTTTCGCAAAGCGCTTTTTTCTTTTCCAAATTCTCGTTCATGCCTTCTTTTAAGCTCTTGAAGAATTCTCCTTTTTTCTTGAAGAAGTCGTCGCAGGCACGGCGGAAACGTTCGAATATCTTCACGTTCATCTTTTGGGGAGCAAAACCGATAGTTTTCCATTTGTTTTGCAGGGCAATGACTTCTTGTGTCTTGTTTTCCCAAGCTGAGAATGTTTTCAGTTCATCGAACTCTATCGCTTCTACGATTTCGCAGATAACGGTCTTTTGGTCCAGATTATGTTGTTCCGCTTCTTTCAGCGTTTCAAAATGTAGCTGGTGACGGCGATTTACAGCCGTAGAAGCTGCTTTGAAACGATTCCAAATCTCGTCGCGCAACTCTTTCGCTACCGGACCCGTATCACGGAATTCCTGATGCAACTTCTGGAGTTGGTGGAAAGCAGAAACCACATCCTCTTCATCAGCCAGCTTTTCGGCAGCCTCGCAAAGATGCGTCTTTATTTCCAGATTCTTCTTGAAATCATATTCGCGGAATTCGTTGTTTAACTTTAATAGATCGTAGAATTTCTCTACGTATAATTGATAATTCTTCCAAAGTTCGTTTACTTTGCCTTGCGGAACCAACTTCGTCTCATTCCATTGCTGTTGGAGCTTTTTGAATTCCGTGTAAGACTTGTTGGCATCGTCACCCGATTCTACCAATTCTTTCAGTTCTTCGATAATGGAAAGTTTGACTTGAAGGTTTTCTTCTTTCTGACGTTCCTGCTCGGCTACAAGTTTGCTTCGTTTTTCTTTGATTACCCCCATTAGGCGTTTAAATTCCACTTCCACCGGGTCTTCTTCGGGAACGAAATCTTCTTCGGCGCCGCCGTTGTCGGTAAACTGTTTTTTAGCAGCTTCCAGTTCGGCATTATGTAGCTTGTAGAATGATTGTTTCAGATTGTCTATTTCCTGCTTGTTCGCATTCTCTGCGTCTTGTGCAAGCTCTTTCAATCGGTTTAGTACGTCTTCCTTTGTGGCAGGTTTAGGAGCTGCTTCAGGTTGAACTTCGGCAGTCGTTTCTTCAGACGGAGTTTCTGTAATGGCTTCAGAAACCTCGACTGTTTTCTTTTCTTCTTCTAATTCCCCTTGGTTCAAGGGCTGATTAGTGTCATGAGCGTCCATCATTGTATATTAGTTTTGGGTCACAAATTAATGAAATAAAACGATTACTTCATACTATTTTGCTTATTTTTTTTCGTTTATTCTGATTTTATGATAATAAAACGGTGATTCCCATGTAGAGCATCATGCCGATAATGTCGTTTGTAATAGCTATAAATGGTCCCGTTGCAATGGCGGGGTCTATTTTAAGTTTTTCGAGAGTCATGGGGACCAGCGTACCGAAAATAGAGGCAAACATCACTACGGCAAACAAACTGATAGATACGGAGTAGGTGACTGTTGCTGTTGCACCGAACCGTATGAAATTATATGTATATACCAGCAGGGAAATGATAGTAGCATTGATTAGGGCCACCACCGCTTCTTTTGTCACTTGTTTGAATGTATTTTTGGCATCCAGCGAACTGTTGGCGAGGCCCTGTACGACGATAGCTGACGATTGCGTTCCGACATTTCCGCCCGTACCACCGATCAACGGGATGTATAAAGCCATTTCAGGATGAGCGGCAAAGGTCGAATCGAAATTTCCCAATATCATCGAGTTGCCGATTCCGCCGATCATGCCGATCAGTAGCCACGGAAGGCGTGCCGTTGTCTGGCGGAGAACATTATCATCCGTTTCTACATCCTGCGAAAGACCGGAAGCCAACTGATAGTCACGTTCCGATTGTTCACGGACTTCGTCCATGACATCGTCAACGGTAATCTGTCCGACAAGCCGGCCGATACTGTCGATCACGGGGATAGCCACCAAGTCATACTTCTCGATCGCTTGCACCACCTCGTCTATCGGCGTATCCACGTGTACTGAAATCGGGTCTTTCTGCATCACGTGTTTTACCTTGGATACGGAAGGAGACGTTATCATCTTTTTGAGCGGGAATATACCTCGCAGGCGTTCATCGTCGTCGATGACATATACATAATAAATCTCGTCCAGTTCTTCCGCCTGTTGGCGCATCTCTTTCAGGCATTCGGGCATACTCCAGTTCTCATTGACAAGCACCATTTCCGTACCCATTAAACCACCGGCCGTATTTTCGTCATATTTCAACAAATCGACGATGTCTCCGGCTTGTTCGATGTCCTCGATGTGCGAAAGAATCTCTTCCTGTTTGTCCTCGTCCAGTTCACGCATCAGGTCTACGGCGTCGTCCGTATCCATGTAGTCCACAAACCGCTTGGCGATTGTTTCGGAAGGAAGCATATCGAGAAGTTCCTTACGGGCGTCCTCATCCATTTCGACGAGTACGTCGGCGGCGGTTTCGTTATTGAGTAGTCGATAGACGAACTTGGCTTCTTCCGGGTTCAGATCGTTGCACAATTCGGCGATGTCGGCCGGGTGTAGGTCGGCGAGAAGCTCTTTTACCTGGTCGGCGTCTTTTTGCTCAATCAGGTGTTTAACGTTGTCAATGTATTCCTCGTTCATCTGCTTGTCAATTACAAATTACGAATTACAACTTACGGCTGAAGGTTCATCTCTTTCAGCGCTATTTCCACTTTATTGGTCAGATCGATAAATTCTTCTACCGATAGCTGTTCCGGGCGTTTATTGAATAATGTGTCTTCTGTGAGCGGACACTCTTTTCCCAGAATCGGCTTAATAGAGTTGCGCAACGTTTTGCGCCGTTGATTAAAAGTCGTTTTCACAACCTGCTTGAACAACTTTTCGTCGCAGCCAAGCTCCTGCGTATCATTGCGTGTCATGCGGATAACGGCGCTTTTTACTTTGGGCGGCGGGTTGAATACGTGTTCGCTGACGGTGAACAGATATTCTACCTTATACCATGCCTGTATCAATACGCTGAGGATACCGTAAGTTTTGCTGCCCGGTCCGGCGGCAATACGTTCGGCTACTTCCTTTTGGATCATGCCCGTACAACAGGGGATAATATCCTTGTTATCCAACATTTTAAAGAATATCTGACTGGAGATATTATACGGGTAATTACCTGTCAGTACGAAAGGCTTGCCGTCGAACAGCCGGTGGAGATTCATTTTCAGGAAGTCGTCCTCGATGATATGATCTTCCAGCGACGGATAAGCTTCGCGGAGATAAGCTACCGATTCATAGTCCACTTCCACGACTTTCACCGGCCGTTCTTTTTTCACCAGGAACTGGGTCAATACTCCCATGCCCGGTCCTACCTCCAAAATAGGCAGTTCGGGGAAGGTGTCGACCGTATCGGCAATATCTTGCGCCACTTTCAAATCTTTCAGAAAGTGCTGTCCGAGAAACTTTTTAGGCTTTACTAATTTCATTTACCAACTAAATAATTACTTTTGCAGCCGACAAAGGTAATTCTTTTAAATGAAGAACGTACCACTATTTAAAAAAAATAAATAGATGTGTCAGCGAAGCTAATGAAGAATTAAGCATGAAGAAACTATTAAAGAAGACGCTGAAACTGATATTACCGATTGTTTTGGGCGGCTTTATTCTATTTTGGGTATATCACAACTTTGATTTTACAAAGGTGGGTGAGGTGTTGCTGCACGGTACGAACTGGTGGTGGATGTTCTTTTCGTTATTATTTGGGGTGCTCGCACAGGTGTTTCGCGGCTGGCGGTGGAAGCAGATGTTGGAGCCGTTGGAAGCTTTCCCGAAAAGGAGTGATTGTGTGAATGCTATTTTCATATCGTATGCCGCGAGTCTGATAGTTCCCAGGGTCGGGGAAGTGAGCCGTTGCGGCGTGCTGGCCAAATATGATAATGTTTCTTTTGCCAAGTCGCTCGGAACGGTTGTTACAGAACGGCTGGTCGATACATTGACAATTCTTCTGATAACAGGCGTCACGGTGTTGCTTCAGCTGCCGATATTTGTTACTTTTCTTCAGCAGACTGGAACCAAGATACCTTCGCTCCTGCATCTGCTGACTTCCGTGTGGTTCTATATCGTCCTGTTCTGTTTTATCGGAGTGGGAATGCTTCTTTATTATTTACGGAAGACGTTGTTCTTTTATGAAAGAGTGAAAGGTTTTGTGCTCAATATTTGGGAAGGTGTGATGTCATTGAAAGGAGTGCGCAATATACCTCTCTTTAGCTTTTATACATTGGCTATTTGGGGATGTTATTTTTTTCACTTCTATTTTACGTTCTATTGCTTCGCTTTTACTGCTCATCTGAGCATCCTGGCGGCGCTGGTTATGTTTGTAGGCGGTACTTTTGCAGTGATTGTGCCTACGCCGAACGGAGCGGGTCCATGGCATTTTGCGGTCATTTCGATGATGATGCTTTATGGAGTAAATGAAACAGATGCCGGAATATTTGCTCTGATTGTGCACGGGATTCAAACCTTTTTAGTAGTTTTGTTGGGCGTATATGGTTTGGCGGCTTTGTCGTTGACCAATAGACAGCGAAAGTAATCACTATAAAAATAGATTTGTTATGAGTACTATTCTTTCTTTAGCTCCACAAAACGTATGGAAGCATTTTTATTCGTTGACACAGATTCCCCGTCCGTCGGGATACATGGAAAAAGTAACAGAATTTCTGATTAACTTCGGAAAAGGCTTGGGACTGGAATCTTTTGTAGACGAAGTAGGTAACGTAATTATCCGTAAACCGGCAACTCCGGGAATGGAAAACCGGAAAGGTGTGATTCTTCAGGCACACATGGACATGGTTCCGCAGAAGAATAACGATACGGTGCACGATTTTGAAAAAGATCCTATTGAAACTTATATAGATGGCGACTGGGTAAAGGCCAAAGGAACTACGCTGGGAGCAGATAACGGGCTTGGCGTGGCTGCTATTATGGCTGTGCTTGAAGCGAAAGATTTGAAACATGGTCCGCTGGAAGCACTGATTACCAAAGACGAAGAAACCGGTATGTACGGCGCGTTCGGTCTGAAGCCGGGGACAGTGAACGGAGAAATCCTTCTGAATCTCGATTCGGAAGATGAAGGCGAGTTGTATATCGGTTGTGCAGGCGGTATGGATGTCACTGCTACACTGGAATATAAGGAGGTAGCTCCCGAAGAAGGCGATATCGCTGTTAAGGTTACGTTGAAAGGCTTGCGTGGTGGGCATTCCGGATTGGAAATCAATGAAGGGCGTGCCAATGCCAACAAATTGCTGGTTCGCTTTATCCGCGAGGCAGTTGCCAGTTACGAAGCACGCCTGGCAAGTTGGGAAGGCGGCAATATGCGTAATGCCATTCCACGGGAGGCACACGCGGTTGTTACCATTCCAGCTGAGAATGAAGAAGAATTGTTGGGCTTGGTGAAATATTGCGAAGACCTGTTCAATGAAGAATATTCGACGATTGAGACTCCGATCAGTTTCACGGCAGAACGTGTGGAAGTTCCGGCAGGTCAAGTGCCCGAAGAAATTCAGGACAATCTGATTGATGCTATTTTTGCTTGTCAGAATGGTGTGACCCGTATGATTCCGACCGTTCCCGATACGGTAGAGACTTCTTCCAACCTTGCTATTATAACAATTGCCGGTGGAAAAGCGGAAATTAAAATTTTGGCTCGTAGCTCCAGCGATAGTATGAAGGAATATCTCACTACCAGTCTTGAGTCTTGTTTCTCTATGGCAGGTATGAAGGTAGAGATGACAGGAGGTTATTCCGGTTGGCAGCCCGATGTGAATTCTCCGATTTTGCACGCGATGAAAGCGTCATATAAGCAGCAGTTTGGCGTGGAACCTGCGGTGAAGGTGATTCATGCAGGTTTGGAATGCGGTATTATCGGTGCCATTATTCCGGGATTGGATATGATTTCCTTCGGTCCTACCTTGCGCTCACCACATTCACCGGACGAAAGAGCATTGATTCCTACTGTACAGAAGTTCTATGACTTCCTCGTTGCAACTTTGGAACAGACTCCAATGAAATAAATGCTATTCTTTCCTATTATATAATAGGTCTCTTATAGAAAAAGGCACGGATGAAATGTCATCCGTGCCTTTTTGTCATATTTGCTGCCTTAAATATTACGATTTTACTTCATAACAAATAAATTAATTGATGCAAATCAATAAATATGCTATAAAACATAAAATTCTTCCTTTTTGGGGTACAATGTATAAACAAAGGCTGTATTTTTGTGTTGTATAACATGTAAATAAGAGGATAACAAAATGAAAAGGTTAGAAAGATTGTTTAGAAAGATCGGCGAAGCCGACGTACATGTTTGGGGATATTCAACAATTAATATTCGCCCGAACGAGGAAGCTTAATTTTTTAGTTTTCAAGTATTAGTAATTTAAAAGTTTAAAGATTATGAAGAAAATAAGTTCTTTAGTTAGAAAAATCCTCAGTGAAGTAGGTCGTAACGAAATGCTTGCATGGGGGTACAGAATTGAAAAATGAGAGAGAGAACATTAGCTAAGTTTGCAGTGGGGATACGTTATTGAAAGCGTTATCCCCACTTTTTTTGCTTCTTATAAGTCCCGGATATTGTATTCACTGTTTTTTTCGATAGAAGAAGGTTGTGTACGACAAAACAGTTACCGTCCGAGTTAGTTTCCTTTGCTTGAAACTAAAGTTTCATCAGTTAGAAACTATGGTTTCAAGTAACTGAAACTGAAGTTTCCAGCGTATGGAACCAGGGTTTCGAGCCGCGAAACCAACAGTGTTAAGGCGTAGTGTCAGTTTTTCATGTTCAATCCAATTCCAGGTGACAGCATTATTGCCGTCACTTGCTGCTGTCACTTGTTGCTGTCACATCTTTAGTTGCTCATAATCATTTGGTTAGGTCGTGTTTCGTGACAGGTGACAGATATATATCATAAACAATTTGTTAGGAGAGGATTAACGGCGATAACTCTGTTTTATGATCACAATCATTGTGGTTGTTATATCTGTTATGATTGTGCAAATCTATTATATTTATTCAAAAAAAGATGATTGTTTAAACTTTATTTCTTTACTTTGTTATTTATACAGTGAGACTTATAGCGAACTTAAACTAGAAAGATTATGAAAATAAGGCAGATTTGTATGGTGGTGCTGTTATGGTTGGGAGTGATTCCGGCAGTGCAGGCACAGAGTTTCGACAAATTATGGAAAGAAGTAGAACAGGCAGGAAAAAAGAGTTTGCCTAAAACAGTAATAAAATTGACTGACGAGATTTACCGGAAGGGAGAAAAAGAAAAGAATTCCGCCCAGATGCTGAAGGCATATATGTGGAGGATGAAATATCAGGAAATAGTGACTCCCGACAGTTTTTATGTCGGTCTGACCGGGCTGGAACAATGGGCGAAACAAACTAAACAGCCTATGGACCGTGCTATATTGCACTCATTGATAGCGGGAATCTATGCTGATTATGCAGCCAATAACCAATGGGAGCTCCGGAGAAGGACGGAAATCGTGGAGGAAGCTCCTTCCGCAGATCTACGCGAATGGACAGCAAATATATTCGTAGAGAAAGTGCGGACAAATGTGAAAGAGGCTCTGGCGGACTCTGTGCTGCTGCTCAAAACGTCCTCACGCGATTATATTCCTTTTGTGGAATTAGGGGAGACTAGTGAATATTATCACCATGATATGTATCATTTGTTGGCTTCCCGTGGCATAGAATCCTTGAACCGGATAGAAAGACTTAGTAGCGGAACATTACCGGGCGATATTTCTTCGGATCCGGTAAAACAGGATATTATATCTATCTATGGAAATATGATTTCCGCCTATCAGGCAGCCGGTCTGAACGAAGGATACGTGTTGGCACTGCTCAACTATTTGCAGTGGCGACGCATGGCGGATCAGGCGTTCCGTTCCTTCCAGGCTAAAAACGGGTTGATAGGACTGACGCAAGATCCTTATTTGGCTGCATTGAATGAACTGAAAAGCAAATTCAAATCGGAACCGATATGTGCTGAAGTTTATTTGGCGCAAGCTCAGTTTGCAATTGAAAAAGACCAGCCGGTAAGTGCCTTGAAACTGTGTGACGAGGCAATCGGACTTTATCCGTCTTACCATAGGATTAATGCTTTGAAGAATCTGAGGCAGGAGATTCTATCTCCTTATTTGAATGTCAATGTGATCAGCCAGGCTTTTCCCGGCGAAGAAATTAAACTGAGAGCTTCGCATAAGAATCTGGACGGTTTTACGGTACGCCTTTTTAATAAAGCGAAGAAGTTGGTGAAGGAACAGCATTATTCGGTTCTTCGTCCGGAAGATTATCGGACGCAGGACACGGTGTTCACTTTCAAGTCCCCGGAAGTGGGAGCTTACGTCATGCGTATTGTTCCTGATATTCGTGCCAAGCGGGATAGTGAAAGTGAGTTTAACGTGACCCGCTTCAAAGTGTTGACGTGCCGTTTGCCGGGGCAACAGTATGAAGTGGCGGCCTTGGATGCTCAAACCGGGCATCCTGTACCCAACGCAAAGATAATATTGTATAGTAATGACGAAAAAGTGTTGCAGGAGTTTACGACGGGAGAAGAAGGAAAAGTGGTGTTCCCCTGGAAATCCGAATACAGATATTTGAAAGCTTCGAAAGGCGTGGATACAGCCATGCCGAAACGAAGTATTTACGGCGGAAGCTACGGTTATTACGATGATGAGGATGAAGCGACGGAAAGTATGACGTTATTGACCGACCGTTCCTTGTACCGTCCCGGTCAGACAGTGTATGTGAAAGGTATTGCTTATATGCAGAAATCGGATACAGCCAATGTGCTTCCCGGTAAAGATTATACTGTAACTTTGTTGGACACAAATAATCAGGAAGTGGGGCGTAAGTCGGTACGTACCAATGAATTCGGTTCGTTTACCACCGATTTCGCATTACCTTCGGCCTGTCTGAACGGAATGTTTTCTTTGACGGCGGGAGAAAGTAGAACGAATATCCGTGTGGAGGATTATAAACGTCCGACATTCGATATTACGTTTGAAAAGCAAACGGAAAGTTACCGACTCGGAGATGAAGTGCAGGTAAAAGGCAAGATACAGTCTTATAGCGGTGTGATGCTTCAGGACCTTCCGGTGAAGTATACGGTGAAGCGTTCTGTTCGCAGTTTCTGGAGGATTTCGGAGGCTGTACAGATTGCTTCGGGTGAAGTGACTGCCGACGGGAACGGAGAATTTACGATCCCGGTTCGCCTGGAAGAAAGTGCAGATTATAAGAATAATGATAAAATATATTATCGTTATTCTGTTGAAGCGACTGTTACCAATGCGGCAGGTGAAACACAGTCGTCTACGGAGATGATTTCGGCAGGACAGCGTTCATTGATTTTGCAGACGGAGTTGAAAGAAAAGATTTACAAGGATAGGCCGTTCAACATTGTGTTTGAAGCACAGAATCTGAACGGACAGCCTGTGGAAGTGAAAGGTACATACTCTTTATATCCGGCGAAAGATAAGGATTACAAGCAACTGGACGAGAAACCGGTTGCAACCGGAACATTTACTTCTAATAAGGAAATGACCTTCAATTGGGGGAAATTTTCTTCCGGGCCGTATGTGCTGAAGGCAACGGTGAAAGATAACCAGGGAAAAGAAGTGACGGCGGAAGCAAATACGATTCTTTTCTCTTCTGACGACAAACGTCCGCCTGTTCAGTCCGCCGTGTGGTTCTATGCAGAGAATACGGAATTTGACACTGCTCATCCGGCGGTATTCTATTTCGGAACTTCGGAAAAGGATACCTATATAATGATGAATGTATTTTGCGGTGATAAACTGCTGGAAAGCAAGGCACTGAATCTGTCCGATACGATTGTTCGTTTTCAATATCCGTATCAGGAAAGTTACGGTAACGGTATCTTCGTGAACTTCTGTATGGTGAGGGACGGACAGGTTTATCAGGAACGGGTTCAGGCGAGAAAACGTTTGCCAGACAAGACATTGGTGATGAAGTGGGACGTATTCCGTGATAAATTGCGTCCCGGACAGAAAGAGGAATGGAAACTGACAATCAAGACACCGCAGGGACAGGCTGCTCATGCCGAAATGTTGGCGACGATGTATGATGCCTCACTTGATAAAATCTGGAACCGCCGGCAGGATTTCCGGGTTTACTACCAGCAACTGCTTCCTTATTCCGATTGGATGAACGGATATGTTGGAAATAACTCCTACAATTATTGGTGGGATCGTAAGTCTCTCAAAGTACCTGCAATGTTGTATGACAGATTCGCTATGCAGCCTGATATAAGAAATGCATATGCGATGTCAGAATCCATAGCTGATGGAGTAGTGGTCAGAGGATATGCAGTGCAAAAGAAAATGTCGGTGACAGGCAGCGTTGTAAGCCGGAGCAATGCGGTGAGATATGCATCGGCGCTAGTTTCCGAAGATGCTGCGGATACAATGTTTGAATCGGAGTTAGTGCCAATGGCAGCAGGAAAGGCCGATGTCGCTTCCGGAGAAGAAGCGCTTCCTGAAGCTCCTGCCGGCTTGCGTACAAATCTTGCCGAGACTGCTTTCTTCTATCCCCAACTCCGTACCAATGAGCAGGGAGAGGTTTCTTTCTCTTTCACTATGCCCGAAAGTCTGACACGTTGGAATTTCCGTGGATATGCTCACACCAAGGGAATGTTAATGGGAACGCTGGACGGAGAAGCTACTACCAGTAAAGAATTTATGCTGACCCCGAATCTGCCACGTTTCGTGCGTGTGGGCGATAAGACCTCTATTGCTGCCTCTGTCTCTAACATGACTGGCAAGCCGCAAGCAGGAACAGTAAGCATGATTCTTTTCGATCCGGTGACGGAGAAGGTTGTCGACACACAGAAACAGAAGTTCTCCGTTGAGGCAGGCAAGACAATTGGCGTGAACTTCATGTTTACCGTCAGTGATAAATACGAGGTATTGGGTTGTCGGATGATAGCCGATAGCGGCACATTTAGCGACGGAGAGCAACAATTGGTTCCGGTACTCAGCAACAAGGAACATTTGGTAGAGACACTGCCCATGCCTATACGTGGAGAAGAAACTCGCACCTTCTCGCTCGACAGTTTGTTCAACCGGCATAGTAAAACGGCAACAGACCGTAAACTGACGATTGAATTTACCGGAAATCCTGCTTGGTATGCTATTCAGGCATTGCCTTCTTTGAGCCTTCCGGTCAATAATAACGCTATTTCATGGGCTACCGCCTACTATGCGAATACATTGGCTTCGTATATAATGAACAGTCAGCCACGCATCAAGGCTGTGTTTGATAGCTGGAGACTTCAGGGCGGTACGAAGGAAACCTTCTTGAGCAACTTGCAAAAGAATCAGGAAGTGAAGAATATTCTGTTGTCCGAATCTCCATGGGTACTCGAAGCACAGACTGAAGAACAGCAGAAAGAGCGTATCGCTACACTGTTCGACTTGAATAATATCCGTAACAATAATATCGCTGCACTGACCAGATTGCAGGAATTGCAAAATTCCAACGGTGCCTGGTCATGGTATAAAGGAATGAACGGCAGCGGTTATGTCACGGCCTATATTGCCGAATTGAATGCCCGCCTTGCTCTGCTGACCGGTGAGAAGTTGGACGGACCAGCACTTGCTTTACAGGAAAAGGCGTTGACTTATCTTCACCAATCAGCTTTGGAAGAATACAAAAATATTCTTAAAGCACAGAAAGAAGGAGTGAAGTTCACAGGAGTGTCGGGCTCTATCCTGCAATATCTGTATATTGTCGCTATTTCCGGCGGACAGGTTCCTGCTGCCAATAAAGCTGCGTATGCTTATTATCTTTCTAAAGTGAAAGAGTTGCTTCCGACAGCTTCAATGAATGCGAAGGCGATTGCTGCTATCGTGCTCGATAAAGCCGGACAAAAGAAAGAAGCGCAGGAATTTGTTGCTTCTCTGAAAGAACATCTGATAAAGACGGACGAACAGGGGATGTTCTTCGCTTTCAACGAGAATCCTTATGCGTGGGGAGGAATGAGGATGCAGGCTCATGTAGACGTTATGGAAGCTTTGGAATTGATCGGCGGAAACAGCGAAACGGTGGAAGAAATGAAACTCTGGCTGTTGAAACAGAAGCAGACGCAACAATGGGATTCCCCTGTAACTACGGCAGATGCGGTGTATGCACTGTTGATGAAAGGTACTAATTTGCTTGACAATCAGGGCGATGTACGGATTGTGATTGCCAATGAAGTACTGGAAACGGTGAGTCCGAGCAAGACTACGGTGCCGGGACTGGGATATATCAAACGTTCGTTTACACAGAAGAATGTCATGGATGCCCGCAAGATTGAAGTGGAAAAGAGAAATCCGGGGATTGCCTGGGGAGCTGTTTATGCAGAATATGAATCGCCGATCAAGGATGTGAAGCAACAGGGAGGTGAGTTAAATGTACAGAAACAATTATATGTGGAACGTACGGTGAATGATACCCCTCAGCTGCAACCGGTCACGGCAAAGACGGTGCTTCAGGTAGGTGATAAGGTTGTTTCCCGTTTGAGTATCCGTGTAGACCGTGCAATGGACTTTGTACAGTTGAAAGATCAGCGTGGCGCTTGTTTCGAGCCGATCGGCAGTGTCTCCGGTTATCGCTGGAATAACGGAATCGGCTATTATGTGGACATTAAAGATGCTTCTACCAATTTCTTCTTCGATCACTTGGGGAAGGGAGTTTATGTACTGGAATATAGTTACCGTGTCAGTCGTGCGGGAACTTACGAAATGGGGCTGGCAACCATGCAATGTGCCTATGCGCCGGAATATGCTTCTCATTCGGCTTCAATGACGGTAGAAGTGAAATAATTAACTTATTAACGGTGAACGGTAAACGTTCACCGTTAATAATCCTTTCAATACGTTTCATATCTCATCTAAAACTCCTACATTTGTACACCAAAATAAAATATATCACATGAAACGTAGTTTACTATCTATATTTTTTCTGCTTATTGTCACTTTGGCAGCTGTCGCCCAACCTCGTATTTCTTCTAATAAGGAGACGCACAACTTCGGACAAATAGAATGGAAACGTCCGGTGACAGTGGAGTATACCATTACCAATACCGGAAATCAGCCTTTGGTGCTGACCAACGTCACCACTTCTTGTGCCTGTGCCGTGGCCGACTGGACAAAAGAACCGATTGCTCCCGGAGCGAAAGGTATTGTAAAGGCTTCATTTGATGCCAAAGCATTGGGACGTTTCGAGAAGTCGGTCGGTATTTATAGCAATGCTACTCCGAATCTGGTTTATCTGAAGTTTACGGGTGAAGTGGTGCAGGAAATAAAGGATTATACGAAGACTCATCCTTTCGCTATCGGTAATATCCGTATCGACCGGGATGAATTTGCCTTCCCCGATGTATATCGCGGACAGCAACCAACTATGACGTTCAGCATTGCCAACCTTTCCGACCGTCCTTATGAACCGGTACTGATGCATCTTCCTCCTTACCTGAAAATGGAGGCGGAACCTAAAGTGCTGCTCAAAGGAAAGAAAGGAACTGTCAAACTGACGCTGGACGCCAGCCAACTGAATGATTACGGATTGACACAGACTTCCGTCTATCTCTCCCGTTTTGCCGGTGATAAGGTCAGTGAGGATAATGAAATTCCCGTTTCGGCTATTCTACTTCCCGATTTCTCGCGGATGACGGCGAAAGATTCGTTGGACGCGCCGGCTATCCGTATCTCGGAAACAAATATAGACCTCAGTGTACCATTGATAAAGAAAAAGAAAGCCAGCTACAATATCTTGATTGCTAATGCCGGAAAGACTCCGTTAGTAATCAGTAAGTTGCAGGTGTTTAATTCTTCTGTGGGCGTTAGTCTGAAAAAGACCGTGCTGCCGCCGGACGGAATGACGAAACTGAAAGTGACGATTCGTAAACGTGACGTCGGTAATAAGAAGCATCATTTACGCATTCTTATGATTACAAACGACCCGTTGAATCCCAAAGTTGAAATCAATATCAAACGCTAAATTCTATGGCTATGGAACATCCTGAAAATAGTGGAGAATACAAAGGGCTTGCTGTCAACAAAGGCATCGAGCAGCCTTCGTCTGTAAATCCTTACCTGAAACGTAAGCCGAAAAAGCGTCAGCTTTCGGTGGCGGAGTTTGTTGAGGGGATTGTGAAAGGCGACATTACTATTTTGAGCCAGGCTGTGACATTAGTGGAAAGTGTGAAACCGGAACATCAGGTCGTAGCACAAGAGGTGATAGAGAAATGCCTGCCTCATTCCGGAAATTCTGTCCGTATAGGTATCAGCGGAGTTCCCGGCGCGGGAAAGAGTACTTCGATAGATGTATTCGGTTTGCACGTGCTTGAAAAAGGAGGAAAGCTGGCTGTGTTGGCTATCGACCCCAGTAGCGAACGTAGTAAAGGCAGTATCTTAGGAGATAAGACGCGTATGGAACAGCTTTCCGTACATCCGAAGTCATTTATCCGCCCTAGCCCCTCGGCAGGTTCGTTGGGAGGAGTGGCACGCAAAACGCGTGAGACGATTGTACTCTGCGAGGCTGCCGGATTCGATAAGATTTTTGTGGAAACCGTCGGGGTGGGACAGAGTGAAACGGCTGTTCATTCTATGGTAGATTTCTTCCTGCTGATTCAGTTGGCAGGTACAGGAGACGAGTTGCAAGGCATTAAGCGCGGTATTATGGAAATGGCCGACGGCATTGTGATCAACAAGGCCGATGGGGATAATCTGGAACGTGCAAAACTGGCTGCTACTCAATTTCGTAACGCTTTGCATCTTTTCCCTGCTCCCGAATCGGGATGGACTCCCCAAGTGTTGACCTATTCCGGTTTTTATAATATCGGAGTGAAGGAGATATGGGATATGATTTATGAATATATTGACTTTGTGAAGACCAACGGTTATTTTGAATATCGTCGTAACGAGCAAAGTAAATACTGGATGTATGAAACGATCAACGAACAACTTCGTGACAGTTTCTATCATAATCCGAAGATTGAAGCCATGCTTCTGGAAAAGGAACAGCAAGTGTTGCAAGGAAATCTGACATCATTTATAGCCGCAAAGAGCCTACTCGATACTTATTTCGCAGACCTGAAACGGGACGACTAGAAAAAGAACGTTAAAAAGCGGATGAAAAAATAGGGGTGGTATGCTTTCTGATTGTATTTACATTCAGAGAACCATGAATATTGGACACAGAATATTATTTATTGACTTAAAATACCTTATGAACAAAACCTTGTTAACAGGTCTTCTGTGCTGCACCCTCACAGTACAGAGTTTCGCAGACCAACCTTTAGAAGGGTTTACCTATGCTACCTTGAATGCTCCGACAGGAGCGGAGTGGGAATCTCCCGAAAACTTGGCACTCAATAAGGAGCAGCCGCATGCTTATTTCTTTCCGTTTCAAGACTTGGAAAGTGCTCGCAAAGTATTGCCCGAAAACAGTAAGTTCTGGCAGTCTCTCAATGGCGACTGGAAGTTTCATTGGGCACCCGACCCCGATTCCCGTCCGGCAGATTTCTATCAGACGAATTATGATGTGACTTCGTGGGACGTAATCCCTGTACCGTCGAGCTGGAATATCTATGGTATTCAGAAAGACGGAAGCTTGAAGTATGGAACTCCTATTTATGTCAATCAACCGGTTATCTTCCAACATAGCGTGAAGGTAGACGACTGGCGCGGAGGAGTGATGCGTACTCCGCCCGCTAACTGGACTACTTATAAGCACCGTAATGAGGTTGGTTCCTTCCGCCGCGATTTTGAGATTCCTCAGGATTGGGACGGCAGGGAAGTATTCATCAGTTTCGACGGTGTGGATTCTTTCTTCTATCTTTGGATTAACGGTAAGTATGTGGGGTTCTCCAAGAACTCGCGCAATACCGCTAATTTCAATATTACCCCTTATCTTCAGAAAGGCAAAAATATCGTAGCAGCCGAAGTATATCGTAGCTCGGATGGTTCATTTCTGGAGGCACAGGATATGTTCCGTCTGCCGGGTATCTTCCGTACGGTAGCTTTGTACTCGGTTCCCAAGGTTCATTTCCGTGACTTGGTGGCTATTCCCGATTTGGACGCTACTTATACGGATGGTTCTTTGACTATCAACGCCGATATCCGTAACTTGGATAAAAAGGCAGCCAAGGATTATAAAGTATATTATTCTTTGTATGCCAATAAACTGTATTCTGATGAAAATACGTTGGTAGACGGCGTTTCATCTCCGGTAATAGAGAAGATCGTTCCGAATGAGACTGGTAAGGTTCAAACTGTTTTTCAGGTGAAGGCTCCTAACAAGTGGTCGGCGGAGTTTCCTTATCGCTATACGCTTGTTGCTGAACTGAAAGATAAAAAGAACAGGACTATTGAAACGGTTTCTACTATCGTAGGTTTCCGGAAAGTGGAAATCAAAGATACACCTGCGTCAGAAGATGAGTTCGGGCTTGCCGGACGCTATTATTATGTGAACGGAAAGACCGTTAAACTGAAAGGGGTGAACCGTCATGAATCCAACCCTGCTGTGGGACATGCCATTACCCGTGAGATGATGGAAAAAGAAATTATGCTGATGAAGCGTGCTAACATCAATCATGTTCGTAACTCTCACTATCCGGATGATCCGTATTGGTACTTCCTGTGCAACAAATATGGTATCTATCTGGAAGATGAGGCTAACATCGAATCACACGAATATTATTATGGTGCCGCTTCGCTTTCTCATCCGGTGGAATGGAAAAATGCTCATGTGGCTCGTGTTATGGAAATGGTGCATGCCAATGTCAACAATCCTTCTATCGTGATTTGGTCGTTAGGTAATGAGGCCGGTCCGGGTAAGAATTTTGTGGCGGCTTATGATGCGTTGAAGAAGTTCGATACTTCCCGTCCCGTACAATATGAACGTAACAATGATATTGTTGATATGGGTTCGAATCAGTATCCGTCTATCGGTTGGGTACGTGGTGCTGTACAGGGGAAATATGATATTAAATATCCGTTCCATATCTCCGAGTATGCTCATTCAATGGGAAATGCTTGCGGTAATCTTATTGATTATTGGGAAGCTATGGAGTCTACCAACTTCTTCTGTGGCGGTGCTATATGGGATTGGGTAGACCAGTCCATGTATAATTACGATCCGAAAACGGGTACGCGTTATCTGGCTTACGGAGGTGACTTCGGCGATACTCCCAATGATGGGCAGTTTGTAATGAACGGAATCGTGTTCGGAGATCTGGAACCGAAACCTCAATATTATGAAGTGAGAAAAGTATATCAGAATATCGGAGTGAAAGCTGTCGATGTTGAGAAGGGTGTCTTTGAGATCTTCAATAAGTATTATTTCAAGAATCTGGCGGACGACTACTATTTGATGTGGTCCGTTTATGAGGACGGCAAGGCTATTCAGGCAACTCTGAAGAAAGACATCAATCTGGCTCCCCGCCAGCGGATGCAAATCTCTCTTCCCTATAATCGTGCTGCGTTTAAAAAAGATGCGGAGTACTTTGTGAAAGTGCAGTTTATATTGAAAGACAAGATGCCTTGGGCTGATAAAGACTTCGTAATGGCGGAAGAGCAGGTACTGGTGAAGGAAGCTACGGATCGTCCGTTAATCAGTGAAGTGGCTGCCGCTACTGCGGGAAGTCTGAAGAGTCGTATGAACCCGAGTACAGAGAGAATCGAGATTAAAGGGGACGGCTTTGAAGCGGAATTCGATCAGCAGACCGGAAGTATTTATAGCTTGAAATACGGCGATAAAACAATTATTGCGGCCGGAAACGGACCGAAACTTGATGCACTTCGTGCCTTTACAAACAATGATAACTGGTTCTATACTCCTTGGTTTGAATATGGTTTGCATAACCTGCAACATAAAATGATAGAGGTAACAGCTCGTGAGAAGGATGGTAAAATGGTATTGAGTTTTACCGTAGAATCGCAGGCGCCGAATGCTGCAAGCATTAAAGGGGGGACCAGTTCCGGTAAGAATAGTATTGTGGAACTGACAGACCGGAAATTTGGAGCCAATGACTTTAAGTTTATTACCAATCAGGTGTGGACGGTTTATCCGGACGGCTCTATCGAATTGCAGTCCAGTATTACTTCTACTCGTCCCAGCCTGACTTTGCCACGTCTTGGCTATGTGATGAAAGTTCCTCAGGAATATGCTAACTTTACTTATTATGGTCGTGGACCGATTGATAACTATGCCGACCGTAAGAGTGGCCAGTTCATAGAGCAACATACGAATACGGTAGCGGGTGAGTTTGTGAATTTCCCGAAGCCGCAGGATATGGGTAATCATGAAGATGTACGTTGGTGTGCATTGACGAATCAGGCAGGACAAGGGGCAGTCTTTATAGCTACCGATCGCCTGTCGGTGTCTGCACTTCAATATTCTGCTCTTGATTTGATCCTGGCTTCTCATCCATATCAATTGCCTAAAGCAGGTGATACTTATTTGCATCTGGATTGTGCAGTTACCGGTTTGGGTGGTAATAGCTGCGGTCAAGGTGGCCCTCTTGTTCAAGACAGGGTATTTGCCGGTCATCATAATATGGGCTTTATTATCCGTCCGGTTGTTGGTGCGAATTTGGCAGCTGTTGCTAATGTTGCTCCTGCCGGAGATATTCCTTTGTCTATCACACGTACTCCTGCCGGGATGGTAGAATTGACGTCGGCAAAGAAAGACGCTGTATTCTGCTATACGATTGACGGTAGTAAAAAGGTACAGGAATATACAGAACCTATTCCTTTGCGTAATGGAGGTACTGTAAAAGCATGGTATAAGGACAATAAGGATATTAGTGCCGTTATGAAGTTTGAAAAGATAGAAAGTATCCAGATGCAGGTGGTATATGCCAGCAGCCAGGAATCAGGCGATGGAGATGCTGCTAATCTGGTTGATGGTGATCCTAGTACGATATGGCATACAATGTATTCAGTAACGGTTGCCAAATATCCGCATTGGGTGGATCTTGATGCAGGTGAAGTAAAAGAAATCAAAGGCTTTACCTATCTGCCGCGTCAGAATGGAAATAATGGCAATATCAAGGATTACTCTATTCAAGTCAGCATGGATGGTAAAGAATGGGGTGATCCGGTCAAGAAAGGTACTTTTGCTAATAACTCAAAGGAAAAGAGGGTGATGTTCGACAAGCCGGTAAAGGCACGTTATATTCGCTTTACTGCTTTGAGTTCGCAGAACGGACAAGACTTTGCGTCCGGTGCAGAAGTGACTATCCTGGCTAACTAGAATAAAACTATTCAGGCACAGATTACACGGACTTCACAGTTTTAGTCAATCAAAGGACTGTGAAATTTGTGTAATCCGTGTCTGATAACTAATAATGATTGGTGGTTATTACAATTCCCTTCCCGCTTTCTCGAAATCAGCCTTCGACTTACTTTGCGTTACAATATATACACCGAGAAATACGAGCGCAATGGCAAGTCCTTTCTGCCAGCCGAAACTTCCGATTCCCATAATAATGGCAGCAATCGTAGCCACAATCGGCTGCATATAATTATACATACTGACAACGGTAGGACGAAGCAGTTTTTGTGCCGTCATAATGCAGAGATAGGCTAGGAAACTTCCCCCTAGTACTACATAGAGCACTTGTATGATAGCAACGGTGGAAATAGAGGCCCACTGAATCGTTGAGATGTCATAATAGGAGAAAGGTATATAACATATCGAGGCGTAAACGAACATCCATTTATTGATTGTTACCGCTGAATACTGCTGAGATAGTCCTTTGAATACCGTCAGATAGATAGAGAAACTGATTTGTGCTACCAGACAGAGCAAGTCGCCGATAAGGTTTCTGTTACCGCCACTTGCAGCCTGACTACTTAAAATAAGGATAAGTGCCCCCATAGCACCTACAAAAATTCCCAATACCTTCTTGTTTGTAATCGGTTCTTTCAGATAAATGGCAGCCACAATCATGGTTACTATCGGCAAAGTAGTAGTTACGATAGAGGCGTCGATAGGCGAAGTCATGGAAAGTCCGAAAATAAAGATCCCCTGATTAAATACTAAGGCAAACAGAGAAGCAAAGAAAATCTTTAGCATATCCCTGTGGTTGACGTGCTCTTGTTTACAGAATATAGATAACATCCAGAAAGCAGCCGCAGCTCCTATCATACGGAATGTAGTGACGGAAAGAGCGGAAAACTCTTGCAGAGCCGATTTACCAATAGGAGCCATTAAGCCCCACATAACGTTTGCTGTCAACGCAAACAGATGACCGTGTAGATTCTTACTTTTGTCCATGCTGATAATAGTGATCTAATATAATCTTATAAGAATAACATCTAATTAGAAAAAACGGTTGGCAAAGGTAACTTTTTTATTCTTGTATTTTCTCAATCCGGTAAATAAACTGACATACTTTGAGAAAAAATGGCAAGGGGAATAATTCTTCCCTGCACAGACAAAAACTTAATCATAATAAGCATTTGATAAATGATAAAGAAAGGTGTTGTGGCAGACATTGCGATACTATGTAATCATCTTCCCGGCGGACTACTGCCAGACCGCGTCCTCGTCCACACCGGAGATAGAAATGAAGTTGTCTCATTTCTGTTGAAACAGAGAAAGGAGAAGACGATAAAACAAAATGTCCCGTTTGTGCATGAAAACGGGACATTTTATTTATATTTGCCTTGATTAAACTTGAATATTATGGAACAACAAGCCAATTATATCCGTCGTATCGAAATCCACGGACTATGGGGACGTTTTAATATAAGCTGGGATTTACGTCCCGACGTAAATATCCTTTCCGGCATTAACGGAGTGGGGAAGACAACGATTCTCAATCGTTCCGTCGGCTATCTTGAAGACCTTTCCGGCGAGATGAAAAGCGACGAAAAAAACGGCGTGCGTCTTTTCTTCGACAATCCCGAGGCCACCTATATACCGTATGATGTGATTCGCAGTTACGACCGCCCCCTGATTATGGGCGACTTTACAGCCCGTATGGCAGATAAGAATGTGAAGTCCGAACTGGACTGGCAGCTCTACCTTCTCCAACGCCGTTATCTTGATTATCAGGTCAACATAGGCAATAAAATGATAGAAATGCTTTCGAGCAACGATGAAGAAGAACGGCGAAAAGCCGCGACCCTGTCGATTGCCAAACGTCGTTTTCAGGATATGATTGACGAACTGTTCAGCTATACCCGTAAGAAGATAGACCGTAAACGGAACGACATTGCTTTCTATCAGGATGGCGAACTGCTGTTTCCCTATAAACTGTCTTCCGGTGAAAAGCAGATGTTAGTAATTCTGTTGACGGTACTCGTGCAGGACAACAGCCATTGTGTGCTGTTTATGGATGAACCGGAGGCTTCCCTTCATATCGAATGGCAGCAGAGATTAATTTCAATGATACGGGAACTGAATCCGAATGTGCAGATTATCCTGACTACCCATTCGCCTGCCGTCATTATGGAAGGTTGGCTGGACGCCGTGACGGAAGTGAGCGATATATCCACCTCGTTGGAACATACGTTTGAAAAAGGATGTTCCCAAACGAAACCATAATTTGTATAATTAGTAACTATCAACATGGCAACTTCACTAAGAGATAACCTGACTTCTTCTTACTTCAACGCTGCCCATAAACTCTACTCGAAGAAGGCGCGCCGGCGTATCATTGCTTATGTAGAAAGCTATGATGATGTCGCATTCTGGCGTACGTTGCTCGAAGAATTTGAAGATGATGAACATTATTTCCAGGTGATGCTTCCTTCCGCCACCTCCCTGGCAAAAGGGAAGAAAATGGTGTTGATGAATACGCTGAATACAAAGGAACTGGGAAGAAGCCTGATTGCCTGTGTCGACAGTGACTATGATTTTCTGTTGCAAGGAGCTACCAATACCTCCCGTAAGATTAACCGGAACAAATATATTTTCCAGACCTACACTTACGCCATTGAAAACTACCATTGTTTTGCTGAGAGTCTTCATGAAGTGTGTGTGCAGGCTACGTTGAACGACCGTTTTATTCTCGATTTCGATGCTTACCTGAAACGTTACTCGGAAATCGTATATCCGCTTTTCCTGTGGAATATCTGGTTCTACCGCCAGCGTGATACTTATACCTTTCCGATGTATGACTTCCATACATATACGGCTTTGAAAGAGATAAGTTTGAGGCATCCCGAACACAGTCTGGAAGCTTTACAACACCGTGTCAGTCAGAAACTTTCGGAATTGAAAAAACGTTTTCCCCGTATTGTCAATCAGGTGAACAACTTACGTGATGAATTGAAGGAACTGGGATTAATGCCCGAAACGACTTATTTATATATGCAGGGACATCACGTAATGGACAATGTCGTGATGAAACTCCTGATTCCGGTCTGTACTGCTCTGAGGCGTGAACGGGAGCAGGAGATCAAACGCCTCGCAGAACATAATGAACAATTTAGAAACGAACTGACCTGTTATCAGAACAGTCAGGTGAATGTAGAGATCATGCTGAAAAAGAATGTAGCCTATAAACGGCTCTTTCATTACGAATGGCTCCGGCAGGACATTCAGGAATACTTGGCGAAAGGAGAATGAAATAAACAATAGATAAAAGAGAACTAAACCAAAAGAGAAAAAATATTTATGAAAGAAGTAATTGATACGGTGAGTGTAGCATTAGCGAGTGGGGAAGTGGAAGAATTGGGAGGAGCAGTGATGCAGGAAGTCAACCGCTCGTTACTATCGGCAGGAGTGAACGAAGAATGGGCTGACAAGATTGACAATCTGATAGTGCTGCTGTTTATTATCGGAATCGCTTTACTGGCTAACGTAATCTGCCGCAGGATCATCTTGCGGGTAGTGGCAAAACTGGTGAAGCAAACTAAGGCGACGTGGGATGATATCGTATTCGATCATAAGGTAATGGTACATCTTAGCAGAATGGTGGCACCGATTCTGATTTATATTGCCATTCCTATTGCTTTCCCCGAACACGCTGATTCCGGGTTGCTCGATTTCTTACGCAGGCTTTGCATGATTTATATCCTTGCAGTATTCCTGCGGTTTGTCAGTTCGTTGTTTACTGCCATTTATCAGGTATACAGCCGGAAAGAGCAATATAGGGACAAGCCTTTGAAGGGACTTTTGCAGACGGCACAAGTCATCCTTTTCTTTATAGGGGCTATTATCATCATCAGTATTCTGATTAATCAAAGTCCGGTGGTGTTGTTGACGGGACTCGGAGCTTCTGCTGCCGTCCTGATGTTGGTATTCAAAGACAGTATCATGGGATTTGTGTCCGGTATTCAGCTTTCTGCCAACAATATGCTGAAAGTGGGCGATTGGATTACCATGCCAAAGTACGGTGCGGATGGTACGGTGATAGAAGTAACCTTGAACACCGTGAAAGTGCGCAACTTCGATAATACCATAACCACTATTCCGCCTTACCTGCTGGTTAGTGACTCTTTCCAGAACTGGCAGGGAATGCAGGAGTCCGGTGGCCGCCGCGTGAAACGCTCTATCAATATAGACATGAGCAGCGTGCGTTTCTGTACTCCGGAGATGTTGGCGAAGTATCGAAAGATACAGTTGTTGAAAGATTACGTAGACCGGACGGAGAAAGTAGTGGAAGAATATAACAAAGAACATAATATTGACAATTCAGTACTCGTAAACGGGCGTCGTCAGACAAATTTGGGCGTTTTTCGCGCTTACCTGACTAATTATCTGAAAAGCCTTCCTACCGTTAATCAGGAACTGACTTGCATGGTCCGCCAGCTCCAGCCGACGGAAACCGGTATCCCTCTGGAACTCTATTTCTTTTCGGCCAATAAAGTCTGGGTTGCCTATGAAGGCATACAGGCAGACGTATTCGATCATGTGCTTGCCATTATTCCCGAATTTGACTTGCAAGTATTCCAGAATCCTTCGGGTGCCGACCTGCGCCGGATAGGAGTAAAAATAGAGAAATAAGTATTAGAACAATAAAACACTGTTAACTATCCATTGTCATGACTACACCGTTACCAAATCAGATAATCCGCGAAATCACTCCTCTATCAGACAAGGACTGTTTTTATATTGCAGAACGTTATAAGACAGAATTTACTTATCCTATCCACAATCATTCCGAGTTTGAACTGAACTTTACCGAGAAGGCGGCGGGAGTGAGAAGGGTAGTCGGAGATTCTTCCGAAGTGATAGGCGACTATGATTTGGTCTTGATAACAGGTAAAGACCTGGAGCACGTCTGGGAACAGAACGAATGTCGTTCAAAAGAGATACGGGAGATAACGATCCAGTTTTCTTCCGATCTTTTCTTCAAGAGCTTTATCAATAAGAACCAGTTTGACTCTATCCGCCGGATGTTGGATAAGGCGCAGAAAGGACTTTGTTTCCCGATGTCCGCCATTCTTAAAATATATCCGTTGCTCGATACACTTGCTTCTGAGAAACAGGGATTCTATGCAGTAATCAAGTTTATGACGATTCTCTACGAACTCTCCCTTTTTGAAGAAGAAGCCCGCACATTGTCCAGTTCGTCTTTTGCCAAGATAGATATTCATTCGGACAGCCGCCGTGTGCAAAAGGTGCAGGAGTATATCAATGCCCATTATCAGGAGGAGATTCGCCTGGGGCAGTTGGCAGCTATGGTTGGAATGACGGATGTGTCCTTCAGTCGGTTCTTCAAACTGCGGACTGGTAAGAATCTCTCCGACTATATCATTGATATACGTCTTGGTTTTGCTTCCCGCCTGTTGGTGGATTCTACCATGTCAATAGCCGAAATCTGCTATGAGTGCGGATTCAATAATCTTTCCAACTTCAACCGGATCTTCAAAAAGAAGAAGGCTTGCTCTCCTAAAGAATTTCGTGAGAACTACCGGAAAAAGAAGAAGCTGGTTTAAGGTCCGTACATCTCTTCCATTAGTTGTTCGCAAGCTTTCTGGAGATGTTCTGAGTGGGGGCTTGTGCCACCGGCTTGTCACAGTTGTGCCATCGTGGTGTCACAGTTGTGCCAAGCCGATGTCACAGTTGTGACAGGCCGGTGTCATATCCTGGCACTGAGCTTGTCTGTCGTGTAATAATCTTGCAACCTATCTTTCAACCAATTGTATCTTCTCCGTATTACTGTTGTAACACCCACTCCCTACCTTTGCCCACGGATTTAAAACGTAGAGCAAAGTTCGATGAAAAAACTATTTCTTTTAAGATTTTCCGTTGCAGCCTTTTTTTGTATGTTGTGTGTACTTTCTTCGCTGGCTGCTAATATCAAGGTGAAAGGAGCTGTGAAAGACAAACTTTCCAAGGAGCCTTTAATCGGAGCAACGATTCGTCTGATAGGCACTCAGGCCGGAGCCGTCACTGATATGGACGGTAATTTTGAGTTAAATGCCGGTGGTGTGTTGGAAGGTATGTATGATATTGAAATAAAATATGTAGGATACAAGACCGAGGTTCGTCGCAAGGTCCGTGTGGAGAACGGCAAACTGGTGATACTGAATCTGGAACTGGAAACGGATGCACAGGAACTTGCCGATGTGGTAGTCGTAGCAAAGAAGAATCGTGAGAATGAAAATATGCTGCTGCTCGAACAGCAGAAAGCCGTCATTGCAGTGCAGTCCGTAGGGGTGAAGGAACTTTCGCGCAAAGGTGTTTCCGATGCGGAAGGCGCCGTAACCAAAGTATCAGGAGTATCCAAACAAGACGGAGTGAAGAACGTCTTTGTCCGCGGACTGGGCGACCGCTATAATGCAACCACCTTCAACGGCTTCTCCCTTCCTTCCGAAGACCCTGAATATAAGAATATCTCTCTTGACTTTTTCGGAACGGACGTCATACAGTCCGTAGGTGTCAACAAAGCCTTCAACGCAGGCGGCAGCAGTGATGTCGGCGGCGCAACGATCGACATCGTCTCCAAAGAACTGATAGGTGGCGGAAACTTCGGTATCGGCATTTCCGGCGGACTGAACACGCAAACCTTGACAGCCGATTTCCTCAAAATGGACGGGGTGGACTTTATGGGTTTTGCCAACCGCACCGAACCTGCCGACGAAAACACTTGGGGATTTAAGAATAAACTCGACCCTACCGAAAAACATCTCCAGATAAACCGGAGTTACAGCATTTCCGGCGGAAAACGTTTCTATATAGGTAAGGACAAGAATCCGCTTTCTTTCTTCCTGACCGCCGGACATACAACAGATTATCAGTATACGGACGAAGTGATACGCAATACCACTACCAGCGGCACAATCTATAAAGATATGCAGGGAAAAAAATATGCCGAGAATATCAGCCAACTGCTACTGGCCAACGTGGACTACGATATGAACAACCGTCACCACGTCAGCTATAACTTGATGATGATACACGCCGGCACGCAGTCGGTAGGCGACTACACCGGCAAGAATTCTATCTTTAGCGATGATTACGATAACTTGGGATTGACCCGCCGTCAGCAATCTAATGATAACCTTTTAATCGTCAATCAGTTGTTGACCAATTGGGGACTGACCAAATCATTAAGTCTGGATGCCGGTGCTTCCTACAATATGGTGAAAGGATACGAGCCGGACCGCCGCATCAACAATATCACGAAAGCGGAAAACGGATACACCCTGCTTCGGGGAAACTCTCAACAACGCTACTTCTCCGCACTGGACGAAGATGATATTAATGTAAAAGCAGGCTTGGTCTACCGCTTGAAAGACGATATGGAAGAAATCTCCAATATCCGCCTCGGCTATACAGGCAGATTTGTAGACGACAGTTTCAAGGCTACGGAATACAACCTGACCGTGGAACATGCTTCCGACTTCCCTTCGCTGGATGGTTTCTCGCTTGATGATTACTATAATCGGGACAACTTATCTTCCGGCTGGTTCAAGATTCAGAAGAATGTGGACAAGTATACTGTCACCAAGAATATCCATTCGGCATACGCCGAAGCTACTTATCAGTTTACCCCGCGTTGGATTGTAAACTTGGGGTTGAAGTATGATTATGTAGATATCAATGTAGATTATAATGTGAATAGAGGCGGTTCCGAAGGAAGCAACACCATCCGGAAAGACTATTTCCTGCCCAGCCTCAATCTGAAATATAATCTGAATGAGAAACATTCCCTCCGCTTGGGGGCAAGCAAGACCTATACGCTGCCGCAAGCTAAAGAAATATCTCCTTACCGCTATGTAGGCGTGAATTTCAACAGTCAGGGAAATCCGAATCTGAAACCCTCGGACAACTATAACTTCGACCTCAAATGGGACTTCAATCCCAGCCCGACGGAACTCGTTTCGCTGACAGCTTTCTATAAACATATCAAAGATCCGATCTCCCGCATTGAAGTGGCCAGTGCCGGTGGATATCTCTCATACGAGAATATTTCGGATCGTGCAACAGTTGCCGGAGTAGAGGTGGAAATACGTAAAAATCTGTTTGTCCGTCCGTTGAGCTGTGCTGCGAACGGCATGAACAAACTCTCCTTCGGACTGAACGGTTCCTACATTTACACCAATGCGAAGATGCCTTTGGCAACCGTTACCACCGGTTCGCAATTGGAAGGAGCTGCCCCGTGGATTGCCAACTTCGACCTTTCTCACCATTTCACCCGAGACGAACGCAGTTTTGTCAATACGCTGGTTCTTAATTATGTGAGCGATAAGATTTATACGATTGGAACGCAAGGATATCAGGACATCATGGAACGGGGACTTGTCACACTCGACTTCGTCTCGCAGGCCCGGTTGAACAAATATCTCTCCCTCAACCTGAAAGCTCGCAACCTGCTGAATCCTTCCCATAAATTGAGTCGCAAAGCCAATGAGAGTGGCGAAAAGGTAGTGCTCGGCGATTATAAAAAAGGAATAAACATCAGCCTGGGAGTGTCGTGCACATTCTAAGTCCCGGCAATAGAAATAGAATAAGATAATTGATTACAGAACTTGATTATTAACTGATTACTGAATAGAATTATTAACTAATTATTGAAGCAAAATGAAAAGATTGTTTGTGAACTTTATGACGTGTGCCGCTATGGCAACTGCACTTACGTTGGCTGCATGTAGCAGTGACAGTGACGGAGAAGGTAATGGAAACGGTAATGGTGGAAACGGAGAAGGCACAGGTAGCTCTATCGTAGTGGGCGACAACATCCTGTCCGGAACACTGACCGGCGAACAGACGCTGGAATCTAAAGAATATATCCTGAACGGAACGGTAATCGTAGCCGACGGTGGCCGCCTCAATATCCCTGCCGGAACAACGATTAAAGCTCGTGAAGGTTTCAGCAGCTATCTTTTAGTAGCACAGGGCGGTAAACTCTACGCTGATGGTACGGCAGACAAGCCGGTCATCTTTACTGCCAACACCACTTCACCCGTTTCCGGCTACTGGGGTGGTATCATTATCAATGGTAAGGCTCCTATCTCCGGTCAGAACGCCGATAAGAGCGATACGGGCTTGACGGAAATCGACAACAGTTTTAAATATGGAGGCAATGTAGATGATGATAACTCCGGTTCATTGACTTACGTGCAGATCTGTTATGCCGGAGCCCGTTCCACTGCCGATATCGAACACAACGGTCTGACACTGAATGGTGTGGGTAGCGGTACAAAGATAGAAAATATCTATGTGCTCGAAAGTGCCGATGACGCAATCGAGTTCTTCGGCGGAACGGTGAACGTAACCAATCTTCTGGCTGTAAATCCGGATGATGATATGTTCGACTTCACACAAGGATATAGCGGTACGCTGAAAAACTGCTATGGCGTATGGGAAAACGGTTATACCAGCACGGAAGCAGATCCGCGCGGCATTGAAGCGGACGGTAATCTCGACGGCTTGTATCCTACCCATCTGCGTCAGTCTGATTTCCGCGTGGAAAACATGACGATTGTGAATAATGCAGCTGATAAGGCAGACAACGTAGACCGTATGCAGGATGTGATAAAGATTCGTCGTGGTGCGAAAGCTGCTATCGTCAACGCATTGGTAAAGGGTACGGGCGGTTCAATCGACCTGATTGATATGAGCGATAGCAAGGGTGCAGGTAATGCAGATTCCAGTGTCAGCATTACAAACTCACTGAACCTGACAGGAAAGAAACTGAACGGTACATTGAATACCTTTGCCGAACCGGCAGGCAACACAGGTACGGACGTTTCTCTGTTCACCTGGACGGGATATAATTTCTCCTCCCTCTGATTCTTGACTGCTCGAAGTCTGTTTTTCAGAAAGACATGAGAGGTGTGTCATAACTTAATAAGGTTACGATTGAGGTACCTTTGAGTTATGGCACATCTTTTTTATATTTGGTTTCTCCTTGTCAATTCCTCTGTTATTAGCAATTATTTCGTATATTATATAATCGGTCTGATTTTCTTTTTCGTATATTTGTTCCTTGTTATCCTATGATAAATAAAATATGCAAACAGACTACGAGCGGTATATTAAGATGTCTTCTCTAGCCCAAATTGGATGGTGGGAAGCGGATTTTGCGGCAGGGCATTATTTGTGTTCGGATTTTCTATGTGAACTCCTCGGATTGGAGGGGGATACCATCTCTTTTCAAGATTTCCAAAAGTTGATACGTGAAGATTATCGTGAGCAAATTATTCAGGAATTTCGTGCAAATGCGAATATTCATCGGAACTTTTATGAACAGACTTTTCCCATCCGTTCCCGGTATGGTGAGATTTGGTTGCATACCCGCCTGGCTCATCGTGAGAAAGGTACGGGAACCAATGGCGGTGATAAATCCTTCGGTGTCATTCAACGGGTGGAAGCCCCTAAGGAGTCAGAACAAAGAGACGCTTTGAGAAGGGTGAACAGTCTGCTTCGTCGTCAGAGTTTTATCTCCCAGTCTTTGCTCCGTTTCCTTCACGATGAAGAAGTAGACTCTTGTGTCATGGAGATATTGAACGACATTCTGAATCTTTACTACGGGGAAGGTCGTGTCTATATTTTCGAATATGACGAAAATCACACTCACCAGAGTTGTATATACGAGGTCGTTTCCGAAGGGGTATCGTCGGAAAAAGGCAGTCAGCAGAATCTTCCTATTGACCAGGCAAAATGGTGGAGCAAGCAGATTCTTTCCGGTACGCCTATTCTGTTGAATTCGTTGAACCAGTTGCCAGAGGAAGCGGAAGACGAATATCGTTTCCTCAATGCACAAGGCATCTTGTCAATCATGGTGACTCCTTTAAGGGCGGGCGACCATATTTGGGGATATATGGGTATTGATCTGGTTAAGACTTATCACGAATGGAGTAATGAAGACTATCAATGGTTTTCTTCACTTGCCAATATTATAAGTATTTGTATCGAGTTGCGCAAAGCAAAGGATAAGGTTATCCGCGAACAGGTCTTTCTGAATAATTTGTTCCGTTTCATGCCTATGGGGTATTTGCGCTTGTCGATAATCCGTGATGAGCAGAATCGGCCTTGCGATTATAAGGTGACGGACGGAAATAGTTTAGTTGTTAAATTTTTCGGTAGTTCGATAAAAGAATATATGGGATGTCCTGCCTCGAAGATACATCCTGACTATGTTTCGAAACTGGAGCTTCTGGTAGGTGTAATGCAAGGTAACACGTATAAGGAAGGAGATGATTATGTTGCCAAGACGGGCATTTATACTCACTGGATTGTCTATTCGCCGGAGGAAGATGAAGTGGTTGCTTTGTTCCTCGACACTACGCAGGCAGTGAAAGCCAATCGAGCAATGGACCGTAGCGAAAAACTGTTCCAGAATATATTTGCCAATATCCCGGCCGGTGTAGAAATCTACGACAAGGACGGCTATCTGGTTGATATGAACAACATGAATCTGGAAATATTCGGAGTGGTAAATAAATCGGAAGTAATCGGAGTGAACTTTTTTGAAAATCCGAATGTCCCTCAGCAAATCCGCGACCGTGTGCGGAATGAAGATTTGGTGGATTTCCGTCTTAACTACTCTTTCCGGCGTGCCGAAGGATATTATCTGACGAACCGTTCGGATATAATAGAGCTGTATACGAAAGTTACTAAGTTATATGACAATGAAGGGAACTTCAGCGGATATATATTGATTAACATTGATAATACCGAACGTATTGATGCCATAAACCGCATCCGCGACTTCGAGAATTTCTTTCTGTTGATTTCCGATTATGCCAAAGTGGGGTATGCCAAGCTGAACCTTATGAGTCGGAAAGGATATGCCATTAAACAATGGTATAAGAATGTGGGAGAGGAGGAAGATACGCCGTTGAGCGAAGTTGTTGGTATCTACCGCCACGTGCATCCGGATGATCGCCGATATATTCTCGACTTCTATGAGGAAGTGAAGAAGGGCAACAGACGCCATTTTCAGAAAGAAATGCGTGTTCGTCGCGTGGGAACCATAGACCAGTGGAACTGGGTGCGTTCTAATATTATGGTGACTAATTACAGGCCCGAGGAGAATGAAATTGAAATCATAGGTATCAACTACGACATCACGGAACTGAAAGAGACGGAAGCGGAACTGATTCTGGCACGTGACAGGGCAGAAATGGCAGGCCGTCTGAAAAGTGCTTTCCTCGCTAATATGAGCCATGAAATCCGTACTCCGCTGAATGCCATTGTCGGCTTCTCGGATTTGTTGGTTGAGGCGGAAGATATTGAGGAACGGAAGGAATATGTCAAGATTGTCCGTAACAACAATGAACTGTTGTTGCAACTAATTACGGACATACTGGATCTCTCGAAAATTGAAGCCGGTACGTTTGATTTTACTTACGGAGATGTAAATGTGAATTTGCTGTGCGAGAATATTGTCCGTTCTATGGAAATGAAAGTGAGCGAAGGAGTAGCGTTGGTGTTCGATTCTAATCTTCCGCAATACCATCTCATTAGCGACCGTAATCGTCTGCATCAGGTAATCTCTAACTTTGTAAACAATGCGATTAAGTTTACTTCACAGGGAAGTATCCGTGTAGGCTATCAGATGAAGGGGGAAGAACTGGAATTCTATGTGCAGGATACGGGAATAGGGATTGATAAGGAACAGCAGTTGCATATCTTTGAACGTTTCGTCAAACTCAACTCTTTTGTGCCCGGCACGGGATTGGGACTTGCTATCTGCCAAAGTATCATAGAACAACTTGGCGGGCGGATAGGAGTTGATTCCGAACCGGGCAAAGGCTCACGGTTCTGGTTCAGACTGCCGGGGGTGATTGTGGCGGAATGAGTGTACACCCTCTAATAATTTTTATCCCCGTCTCTATTGTCACAATAAATGCAGACTGGAGACGGGGATAACTTTTTTCTTTTCAATTATATTCCGAACGAGAATTTATCAATAGACTGATATACGATGCTTGCTATACCCAGTCCGATAATGCCCAACGTACAAAGCGCCAGTCCCCATTTGGTACAACGGTCGCTGCGGAAAGTAGGAATCGGATTATCGGAAGGAGTGATATACATTGCTTTCACAATCAGCAGGTAGTAATACAGTGAGATAACTGTATTCACCAGTGCAATGAATACCAGCAAGTGGAAACCTGCATCGAAGGCAGCCATGAAGATAAAGAACTTCGAGAAGAATCCGGCAAATGGCGGGATACCTGCCAATGAGAATAAGGACAGGGTCATTAGGAGCGCTATCTTCGGATTCGTCTTATAAAGTCCTGCGTAATCTTCGAGTGTAAACTTCTGGCTGCGCAGTGCTACGATAGTAATAACGGCAAATACACCAAGGTTGGCGGCTGCATATACCAGTACGTAATATACCAATGCTGTCATTCCCTGTGCTGTGCCTCCGATGACGCTCAACATGATATATCCGGCTTGTGAGATACTGGAGAATGCCATGAGGCGTTTCAGATTCTGCTGGCGGATAGCGAATATGTTGGCAATCGTGATAGAAGCGATAGTTACCCAATAAAGTACCTCCTGCCAATCATCGATCATCGGGGCGAATACTTTAATCAGGATAGCCAATAACACGAATGCTGCCGAGCCTTTTGAAATAACACTCAGATAAGCTGTAACCGTGCTTGGAGCGCCTTCGTAAACGTCCGCTGTCCAGAGGTGGAACGGAACGAGGGACAGTTTGAACGCCATACCCGTAAAGAAGAATACGAATGCCATGATTTGCAGGGGATTTCCGTCGATGTGTGCGGGAAGATCATCGAAGTACAATGTTCCGGCAGAACCGTAAATCATTGACAGGCCGAACAACAGCAACGCACTGGAGAAAAGTGCCGTAAGGATATACTTGGCACCGGCTTCGGAAGAATTGTGGCGGTATTTGTCGAAAGCAATCAGGGCAGCCATAGGAATAGAAGCTGTTTCCAGTCCGATAAAGAACATCAGGAAATGTCCGGCGGAAATCATGAGATACATACCAAACAAGGTGGAGAGTGTCAATACATAGAATTCTCCTTGTTTAAAGGCGGTGTCCTCACGTTTCATCCATTCGTGTGCCATCAGAAAGACAATCAACGTACCTATATTCAGGATTGACTTGACAACCGTATGCATGGGGACATAGTGATACATACCACCGAATACGTCGGCGGCAGTTCCCGGAATCAGGTTGATAGCTGTATGGACCGCCATCAGAATGACAGGTAGCATTGTGTTCAGTCGTGCTTTCCCATCATTTTTGTGTGCGTCCGGGCTCATGAAGAGGTCGGCCAAAAACAGTAGTAGCAGGACAACTACGAGCGACAGCTCTTCTCGCATATGTAGAAATTGTGAATAATCCATATTGTTAATTACAAATTACTAGTTATTAATTACAGATTCCGGCTTATGGGATTAGTTGTGAGACAACCGGCAATACACTTTCACCAATCATGTGGCTTATCCAGAAAGGAGCCATACCCAATCCCGCTACACAGGCGATGAGGCAGATAACGGCTACACGCTCGTCCCACGTCGCATCAGTCAGTGTGAGGTGATGTTTATTGGTACAGGTACCGTATAGAATCTTACCTACCAGACGCAGGATATAGACTGCTGTAATCACAATCGAGGAGCAGGCAATGATAGTCAATGTACGGTGGAATACATCGTTGTTCTGGAATGAACCGACGAAGATTGTCATTTCGGCAATGAAACCACTCAAGCCCGGCAGACCGAGATTGGCAAGACCGGCAATCACATAACATACGCTCAGGAACGGCATAATCTTCATCAAACCGGCAAGCTCGCGAACGTCACGTGTGTGTGTACGTCCGTAAATCATACCGATAAGGGCGAAGAACAAGGCTGTCATTAATCCGTGGGAAAGCATCTGGAGGATAGCTCCCGTTGCGGCTGTCTGATTCAGCATCAGGATAGCAAAGAGAACCAATCCGCAGTGGGATACGGAAGAATAGGCGTTGATGTATTTCAAATCCGTTTGTACGCAAGCGGAGAATGCTCCGTAAACAACAGAGATACCGGTTAATATCAGGAATATCCATGAAAGTTCGTTGGCTGCCTCCGGCATGAGGTACATGGCGATACGGAAACATCCGTAGCCCCCGAGTTTCATCAATACACCGGCATGGAGCATGGATACCGCCGTCGGCGCGGAAGCGTGACCGTCCGGACTCCATGTGTGGAACGGGAAAAGGGCACCCAGTACACCAAAACCGAGGAATGTCAGCGGGAACCAGATGCATTGCTGTGCGAAAGGTATATTATGCAACTGTGCGATTTCGAGAAGGTTCATCGTCGTTGCTCCCGAGCCGAAATAGATTCCGAGAATACCGATCAGCAGGAAGGCGGAACCACCCATTAGCATGAGTGTCAGTTTCATGGCTGCGTATTCTTTGCGTCCCGAACCCCATACACCAATCAGCAAGTACATCGGAATCAGTGCGATTTCGTAGAACATGAACATGGTGAACAAGTCGATGGATATAAAGAATCCGAACACTCCCATAGAGAGTAGGGTGAACCAAAGGAAATATTCTTTGGTCAAAGGTTGCAGACGCCATGAGGCGAATGTCCCGGTGAATACGATAATAGCAGACAGTAACAGCATGGCTACTGAGATCCCATCGACACCTACCGAGTAGGAGATATGAAGCGGAGCATACCATAGGGTATCTGCGCGAAATAACATTTCTGCCGTGTTGCCGGCACTACGTTCTCCCAAGTACATAAAGGTCAGTACGATGGAGGCAATCAAAAGTGCAGATGCGCCGGTAACCATAACCCCTCGGATGGCTTTGATTCCTTGGGCTGCCCAAAGACCGGCCAGCATTAGTAAGGGGATGAGTACGAATATTGATAAGAAATTCATATCGTTCTGTGCTTTATAAGATTAATAGTAGGATAAGTGCCAGTGCACCACAAAGGAACACATACGCATATTGTTGTACCTGACCGCTCTGCAAACCACGAATTTCGTCACTAGTGGTATTGGTAGCCCATGCCAGGAAGTTAAAGAATCCGTCCACTACATGACGGTCCCACCATGCAATAGGAGTAGAGATGCAACGGAAGATAATCTTATGTGTAATGAACTGGTATATATCATCAATATAGAAACGATTGTAGGCAGCTTTGTGCAGACCTTTGAACTGTTTTGCCAGAGAATCGGCAACAGGCTGTTTGGCATTCTTATACATCCATGTAGCGATTGCAATAGAAATGATAGCAATAACGACACTTGTGATAGCTACCGACGGATCGAGATGAATAGAATAGGATTCTCCATTTGAACTGATGAAATGTCCGAAAGGAATAAATCCGGCTCCACAAGTTACCGCAGCCAGGAACATCAGAGGGAATGTCATAGCTAACGGACTTTCATGCGGGTGGCAAGGTGCCGCTTCCAAGTTCTTATCCGAATGGGAACTTGCCCGGGATGGTTCGCTCCCCCAGAAGATACCATAGTAGAGACGGAACATATAGAAAGCAGTCATTGCAGCAATTACTGTCATCACCCAACCCATAACAGAACTGTATTGGAAGCAAGCGGCCAAAATCTCATCTTTTGAGAAGAAACCGGAGAACGGGGGAATACCTGCAATGGCAAGACAAGCAATCAGGAATGTCCAGTGTGTGATAGGCATATATTTACGTAATCCTCCCATTGCCGACATCTCGTTGGAGTGTACCGCATGGATAATGCTACCTGCACCGAGGAATAACAACGCTTTAAACATAGCGTGTGTGAAAAGGTGGAACATGGATGCCATGTATCCCAATCCGCCTTCGTGCGGGTTCATGGAAGTACAAACCCCCAAAGCTACCATCATAAAACCAATCTGCGAGATAGTAGAGAAAGCGAGCACACGTTTGATATCCGATTGTACACAAGCTACGCTTGCTGCATAGAAAGCAGTAAATGCACCAACCCAGGCTACCATATGCAAGGTATCCGGTGCGTAAGCAATGAAAAGCGGGAACATACGGGCTACCAGATAAACACCGGCAACCACCATTGTAGCCGCATGAATCAAAGCGCTGACAGGAGTCGGACCTTCCATTGCATCCGGCAACCAGATATGTAATGGGAACATTGCACTCTTGCCGGCACCACCCACAAACATCAGTCCGAGAGCTAACGGAAGCATAGAAGCACCACCGCTAATCAATGATACCGTATCCGGAGTGAAACCGAACGTCCCGCCATAATATCCGTAAATCAGGATACCGATCAGGAAACCTAAGTCAGCAAAACGAGTGACAATAAATGCTTTTTTGGAAGCAGAGATTGCAGCCGGTTTGGTGTAGTAGAATCCGATTAATAAGTATGAACTTACACCTACCAGCTCCCAAAAGAGATACATCTGGAAGATATTTGTTGCAACGACCAATCCCAGCATTGACATTGTAAACAGGGACAGGAAAGCGTAATAACGTTGGAAACCGACTTCGCCTTTCATGTAACCGAAGGAGTAGATATGTACCATTAGTGATACAGTAGATATGACAATCAACATCATTACGGATATGGGATCGAGTAGGATACCCAGGTCGAAGTGTAAAGTTTCTGTAAAAGGAAGCCACGTGAAGTTGTAAGGTATCAGTGTGGCAAAAGTTCCGTCTTCCAGTCGCGGAGCGGAGAAATATTGGAAAGCCGTAACGTATGATAGCACTGCTACTGCTCCCAGTACCAGCGTACCGATTGTACCCGCTGTCCGATGAGACATCCATTTACCTCCGATTCCCAATAGGAGAAAGGAGAGGAAAGGAAGAAGGAGTATTAGAATTGTTAGTTCCATACAGTTTTATTTAATTACTTGTTTTATTGTTACTTATACTATAATATCTTGCGGAATCATCCGAATGGAAACCGGGAAGTGGCATCTTGCCACCGCCTTGGTACTACCATTTTAGTTCGTCAAGGTTGCGGACTTGGATGCTTCGGATGTTACGGTAGATGTTTATCATAATGGCTATTGCTATTGCGGTTTCAGCAGCCGAAATGGCGATAGAGAATAGTGCAAAGAAATAGCCTTCCATTCCTCCCGGAAAGAGAAAACGGTTGAACACGGCGAAGTTGATGTCCGTGGCGTTCAGCATTAGCTCCACAGAAATCAGGATAGCCAGTGTATTCCGGCGGGTAAAGAATCCATAGATTCCTGCAAACATCATGATAGTAGAAACTACCAGATAATATTCCATGTGTATCATAATGGTATACTTTTAATTTCTAATCTTTAATTTTAATTCTCCTTATCTCTTACGTGCAATCATAATACCACCGATAATACATGCCAGTAACAAGATACTGACTGCTTCGAAAGGCAATATATAACCGTATTTGTCGCTACTTAGCAGGGCATGACCGATAGAGTGGATGTTTATCTCCTGTGGAGCCAGATTGTTGGTTTGCAGGAAGTTATGCTTTAGCGTGATAAACAGGATAATTGCTGCGCCGGCAACCATTGTAAAGAGTCCCGCGAAGAACCTGCTTCGTTTCAGTTTCTCTGCGCGGTCACCCTCTCCACTGGTCAGCAGAATGGAGAATACATAAAGAACGACGATACCACCGGCATAAACCATAATTTGGACAGAACCCAAGAAAGTGTAACCCAGCAGGAAATAAATGCCGGCCGTACCGAAAAGCACGAACAACAGATAAGTAGCTGAGCGGACGATACGTTGGGTGGTCACCGTCATAATGGACATAGCAATAATAAATGCTGCCAAAAAGTAGAATACTACTGTTTCAAGTGTTGATCCCATATCTTAAACTTCTTTTTTCTTTTCTATTACTTTACTACCGTCGTGATTCAACTTCAATACAAGCTTCGTCCTGTCGAATACCGCATGTTCGAAGTTCTGGTCGAACGTGATAGCATCGTGCGGACAAGCATTGACACAAAGTTGACAGAACATACAAGCACCCAGGTCATATTCATATCTTGCCAGGATTTTCTTCTTCTTGCCGTCCTCTGTCTCGATGGTTTCGCTGATAACCTTGATGGTGTCATTCGGACAGGCCATTTGACACAAACCGCAGGCTACACAGCGATGTTCGTTATTCTCATTATGGGGCATGTTCAGTGTGCCGCGGAACCGGTCGAACATTTTCAGCTCTTTCCGGTTTTCGGGATATTGCTCGGTTACTTTCTTACGAAAATACACCTTGATACTGGTCTTCATACCCGTTGCCAGTGTACTGATGCCGTGCACCAGACCACCTAAGTACGTATATTTTTTATCTTTATATTCCATAATCTAATCTGCTAGAAATGAAAGCCGAAGGCTACACAACATGCCATTATTAATAAGTTTACCATAGAAATAGGAACCAGATATTTCCATTCCAGATTCAGAATCTGATCAATACGCAGACGGGGGAAAGTCCATTTAATCCACATCAATAGAAATACCACAAAGAATGCTTTGCCGAAAAACCAGATAAATCCGGGAATATAGTCCATTACGGCATTAAATCCGTCCAGCCCTACGATATGCAACGGCATCCAACCACCCAGAAAAATAGTAGCGGCAACGCTGGCTACAATAAACAGATTCAGATATTCCGCCAGATAGAAAAAACCGAAACCCATCCCCGAATATTCTGTATGATATCCGGCGGTCAACTCACTTTCCGCTTCGGGAAGGTCGAACGGACCACGGTTACATTCGGCGTTTCCGGCAATCAGATAGATAATGAAGGCAATCACCGCGGGAATGTGTCCTTTGAAGATAAACCAGCCATTAGCTTGTCCCTCTACAATTTCGGAGAATTGCATGGTTCCCATAAGCACTACCATAGTCATGATACTCATACCTACGGAAAGCTCATAACTGATAATCTGTGCACCACTTCGCATCGCACCAATCAGCGAGAATTTATTATTACTGCCCCAGCCTGCAAGCAGAATACCGACAACTCCGATACTGGAAGCTGCCAACAGGAAGAATACGCCTACGTTGAAGTTCAGAATCTCCGCACCTTTATTAAAAGGAATACAAGCGAAAGTAAGGAACGAAGCGATAATCACCATAAACGGAGCCAGATTGTAGAGGAAATGGTCGGCGCCCTTCGGCATGAAGATTTCCTTAGTCATCATTTTAAGCACGTCGCAGATCACCTGGATAGAACCCCATTTACCGACACGGTTCGGACCGAGACGGCATTGGAAGAATCCGCAGACTTTGCGCTCCATGTAAATCAATATGATAGCCAGTATGGCATATAATGCAACGATGCACACACCGATAGCCACACATTCTATAAATACGGCTACTCCTTCCGGCATAATGGAGAGAAGCAGCTCATGTATCCAGTTTGTTACTATACTAAAGTCGAACATATAATTTAAAATACTTGATACTTATTACTTGTTTATCTATCAATATCCGGGACCACATAATCCAACGTTCCGCCAATAGCAATCAAGTCGGCAATCTTCGCTCCACGGCAGATTGTGTCAATTGCAGCAACAAGCGGTAGTCCCGTGGCGCGGTAGTGCAGGCGATAAGGCATCTTGTCACCCTGGCTTTCGAGGAAAACACCGAACTCACCACGGCTTCCTTCCACGGCAGCATAATAACTACCTTCGGGAACACGGATGATCGGTTTCATTTTCTCCTGGTAGGGGCCTTCGGGAATATTGTCGATTAATTGTTCGATGATGTTCAGACTCTCCATTATTTCGTCCATACGTACCAGGTAACGGGCGAAACAGTCACCTTCCGTATAAACAATTTCTTTGAAATCTACTTTGTCATATACACCATACGGTATCCGTTTGCGCACGTCGCAAGCCCAACCAGAAGCACGTCCTGTACCTCCTGTACAGCCGAAAGAGATAGCATCTTCACGACTCAGCACTCCTACACCTTTCATACGGCTTTGGGCAATGACATTACCTGTAAATATGTCGTGGTATTCGTGAATGATTCCTCTCATATACGGGATAAATTCTTTCACCCGTTTGACAAAATTCGGGTGAAGGTCAGCTTGCACACCGCCAATCGTGTTGTAATTCATAATCAGGCGTCCGCCGCAAGTTTCCTCGAAAATATCGAGAATCTTTTCACGGTCACGGAATCCGTAGAAGAAAGCTGTCAGCGCTCCGAGGTCCATGGCAAGGGCGGAAAAGAACAATAAGTGGGAGTCGATACGTTGTAGCTCATCCATAATCGTACGGATATATTGTACGCGTTCGCTAACTTCGACACCCATTGCCTTCTCAATACACATGCATAGTGCATGACGATTCTGATGGGCACCCAGGTAATCAAGACGGTCTGTCAGAGCCAATGTCTGCGGATAAGTAAGACTTTCGTTCATTTTCTCGATACCCCGATGGATATAGCCACAGTTTGCATCAATCTTACGAATAATTTCACCCTCCAAAGAAACACGGAAGCGCATGACACCATGGGTTGCTGGATGTTGAGGACCAATGTTGACTACATATTCTTCTTCGCCGAAGAGTTTGGTTTCTTTGTCTTTGATTGTCCCGTCCGGGTTCAGCTCTATTTCCCGGGTCGTGTCAAACGTCTCTTCGTTTGTCATACAAAGCGGATTATCTTTCTCTGGGTCATTGTCTTTCCGCATCGGATAACCTATCCAGTCATTGCGCAGATAAAGACGGCGCATATCAGGATGACCGATGAAAGTGATACCATAATAGTCGAAGACTTCACGTTCGTAGAAGTCGGCTATCTTCCATATATCGCTGACAGACGGGATTTCCGGTAATTCACGGTTGGTTGTAGCTGTTTTTACTGCTATCCGTTCGCCTGTGACAGTAGATTCCAGATGATAGACTACGCCTAACCCACGAAGTTTTTCCGGAGTATCTTTCTCATCTGCTGCTCCCCAGTCCATGCCGGTGAGGCTCTCGAGGAAGTCCATCTGTTTTTCATTCCGCAAGCGCAGCATCTCGTCGTGTAATGCTACGGGGGCTATAAATTGTATTTCTTGCATAAATCCTTTAAATTAAGAATGTAAGATTACTCTTCGTTCTTTATATAATCCGGTTTCTTCTCTTTTCTATTCACTCCACCAAAGAACTTTTCTATTTTTACCTTGCGTTGCAACTGCATCATGCCATAATAGAAAGCCTCGGGACGCGGCGGACATCCGGGGATATATACATCTACCGGAAGAATCTTGTCTACTCCGTTCACTACGTGGTAAGACTTTTTGAAAGGGCCTCCGCTGACTGCGCATCCCCCCACGGCCACCACATACTTCGGGTCGGGCATTTGGTCATACAGACGTTTCAATACCGGAGCCATTTTATTCGTGATTGTTCCGCATACCATAATCATATCAGCTTGACGCGGACTGGCACGTGCTACTTCGAACCCGAAGCGGGCCATGTCATAACGAGCGGCACCCAATGCCATAAATTCGATACCGCAACAACTGGTTGCGAAAGTAAGCGGCCACAGTGAATTGCTGCGTCCCCAGTTGATGAAATCGTCAAGGACTCCGAGAGCGACATTTGCCCCTCCGGCATTAAGCTCCCTGACCAACTTTTCCAATGACTCATTGTCAATGAACTCCTCATAAGGTATTGATTTTATTTTTGGCTTTTTGGTTATTTCCATTCCAATGCTCCTTTCCTCCAGGCGTATGCAAGACCCAGAACTAAAATAATAAAGAAGAAGAGAATACTAATAAGTCCTTGTGGTCCCATGTCACGCATTACTACTGCCCACGGAAACAGAAAAGCTGTTTCTACATCGAACATTAGGAACAGAATAGCAAACAAGTAGTAGCCCACACGGAACTGCATCCATGATTTACCACGTGTCGGTATACCACATTCGTATGCCTCGAACTTTTGCTCATTGTATGAGCGGGGGGAAATAGCTCGCGAAAGAGCTATCACAACACCGACAAAAGCAAGCGCTGTCAGTAAAACAACAACTAAAAATGTAAAATTCATAATTCAATAGCTGTTTAGATTGAATATTATAGAAATGAACAACAAACCCTTCACCCACCGGAGAAGAGGTTGATTGCCTGAAATAAATCGAATAAAAAATAGTGCCCTGGCTTGTCTAAATGACAATCTTCCTTAAACCATATATATAATGGGTAACAGGATCATAAAGGTAGTTGGGAGTGTGAAGCGAAAATGAGTAAGGCGGACTTTGCAATTTGTAATGTTCGCAGAAATAGGCGATCAGTAATAACATGCTCTTGTCTGTCGGAACATGGGCGACGTCCGTATGGCTCATATCGCACGATTGGGTGGAGTATAGATTATAAAGACGCTCAATCGCATTATGAATCGGACGGTCTTGGGATACGTAGCACTTCTCCTGCCGATAAGTCGGGGAGGTAACTTTGCAAATATCTTCCATTGTTCCATTAGTGACGCAATGAATTAGCAAAGCCAGTACCAAAAGTAATCCGAATTTTAAGCTTTGTTTCATCTTTCTCTTATAACGGCTGCAAATATAGGATTTATATTTATACTTTTTGCAAACTCTAAGTAGCAAAAAAGGTTTTTTTAGCACTCCAATTGATCTATGTCAATACTCGTTTAGTTCTTTTTCCAGAAATCGGAACTGAAGAGCAGTAATACCGTAAATAATTCCAAACGTCCGAGGAGCATAAGGAAAGAAAGTAGCCATTTTGCAGCGTCGGGTAACTCACTCCACGAATAGGCCGGGCCACAGGTACCGAGGCCCGGTCCCATATTACCCATACTTGAAACAACGGTTCCGATTGACTCGAGAAATCCTACTCCGAAACCCAACATAATGAGTATGCTGATAATGGCGATAACTGCATACAGAAATGTGAATGCCAGTACCGTTGATTGAATCGAAGGAGAGATTACCTGTTTATTAACCCGTACCGGTAGTACGGCGTTAGGATGCAGGATATGTTTGAACTCATTCTTTGCTACTTTAAAGAGAATCACCATACGAATACATTTGATACCTCCTGTCGTGCTGCCCGCACAAGCTCCTATCAACATAACCACAATCAGGCACCCCCAAAGAATGGAGGGCCAAAGCATATAATCCGCTGTGGCAAAACCGGTAGAAGTCTGTAATGAAATCACTTGAAACAATGATTTACGGAAAGCTTCCTCTACTCCCATATCACAGGTTCGATAGAGCCAGAAGGCAATGAATATTGTGAAAAAAGATACACAGATAAAATAAAACTTCAGCTCTGCGTCATGGATGAATTTCTTGATCTTTCCGTTGAACATCAACAACAATAAAGTGAAGTTGATACCTGAAAGAAACATGAAAATGGATATTACGTAATCTATATAAGGAGAGTGGTAATATTCAATGCTAGCTTGTTTGGTCGAGAATCCTCCGGTACTGGTCGTCGTGAAAGCATGACAAATACTGTCAAATACACTCATGCCGCCGAATACGAGCAATACAATCAGCGTTCCTGTCATTCCGGCATAGATACCCCATATCCATTTGGCGGTAACGCCGATACGGGGATGTACTTTGTCATGAGTAGGACCGCTGGCTTCGGCAGCGAATACCTGAATGCCTCCCATTCCGAAAATCGGCAGAACGGCAATTGTGAAAAATACAATTCCCAAACCTCCTATCCATTGTGTCATTGCCCGCCAGAAAAGGATTCCGTGTGGCATTGATTCAATGTTGTTCATAATGGTAGCCCCCGTACTACTGAATCCGGACATCGTCTCGAAAAAAGCGTCCGTAATACTCGGGATATATCCACCTATATAATAAGGTAACATTCCGAAAAGCGAGAATGCAATCCAGGCAGTACTGACAATGACATATCCGTCACGACGGTTGAGCGACTTTTCCGCACCTTTGCCAATTGCAAGCATCAATATACCGACGCCTGTGGTGATAGCGGATGAAATCAGGAAACTCTGCAAATCGTTTTCTTTGTAGAAAAGAGAGACAGCTCCACAACATAACAGCATAGCTGTTTCTATCAGAAGCAGGAATCCTATGATGCGGTATATCATCTTTGAGTTAATCATAAACAAGCTGCGGTTAATACTTAAAACCTAATACTTAATTAAAGAATTTCTCAATCTTTTTAATCATCATACTCAGGCAGAACACAACGACATGGTCGCCCGGTTGTATCAGCGTGTCACCGGTTACAAGTACTCCTTCACCATTACGAATCATACCTCCGATAGTGGTTCCTTTCGGAAGGCCAAGGTCTTTGATAAAATGTTTGGTAATCTTGGCACCTGCCGGCACGGTGAATTCCGCTACATCTGCATTGGCAAAAGTCAGGCATTTCACATTGGATACATCCGCATCCAACATCATTTGGTAAATATGGCTGGCGGCAATCATCTTTTTGTTAATAACCGTACCGATGTCAAGGCTTTCGGCCATGCCGATATAATCAATGTTTTCTACTTCTGCCACCGTCTTTTCCACGCCCATACGTTTAGCGGCAAGACAGGCAAGAATGTTGGTTTCGGAATTTCCGGTCAGGGCGACGAAGGCTTCTGTATTCTTCAACCCTTCTTCAATCAGAAGATCCATGTCACGGCCGTCTCCGTTGATAATCATAGTCTTGTCATCCAATAACTCAGTCAGGCGGTTGCAACGGTTGATATCGTTATCTACGATTTTCACCTGCATATAGTCCGGTACGTATTGTGCAGTACGGACAGCAATGCGGCTTCCGCCCATAATCATCACATTACGCACATCGGCGTAATCTTCTTTACCGGCAATTTTCCGGATATAAGGGATATATTTGCGGGTGGTCGTAAAATAAACAATATCATGCAATTTGATAACGTCATCTCCACGCGGGATAATTGTTTCTGTTCCACGTTTAATGGCTACCACATGGTAGGGGATATTCGGGCCACCTAATTCATAGAGTGGAATATTCAGAATCTCCGCTTTTTCACGCATCTTGGTACCTATTAAGATCAGAGCACCTCCACAGAACTCCCACCATTGGCGTACCCAGCTCATGCGCATGGAAGATACGATTTCTTTAGCGGCAAGCATTTCCGGATAAATCAGGGAGTCTACGCCCAGTTTCTGAAAGAATTCTTTATTTTTGGGCAGAAGATATTCGTAGTTGTCGATGCGGGCAACGGTCTTTTTGGCTCCCAAGTTGGTAGCCAGCATACAAGCGGTCATGTTCCTGCTCTCGTCCGGGGTGACGGCAATGAACAAGTCGGCTTCTTTCACACCTACTTCCTTTAAACCGGAAATAGAAGAAGGGGAGGCGGTGACCGTCAGCAAATCGAAGTTGGAACTAAGTGCGGTTAGTTTTTCCTCGTCATCGTCCATTAGGATGATATCCTGTTTTTCCCGGGACAATAATTTAGCCAGGTGGGTGCCTACGTTACCGGCCCCTGCAATAATAATCTTCATTTTCAGTTGGTTAATTCTTTAACTCCACTCATGCTTAGCTGAAGTGCGCATTGCTTTAAAAGTTCTTTAGTGATGCTGTCTTCATCCATTCCGCAGAGTTGGTATAGTTGTGCTATTGTGCCATGTTGAACGAATTTATCTGGGATTCCGATGCGTTTCACGGTCGGAGTATATTCATGGTCGGCCATAAATTCGAGTACGGCACTTCCCATTCCTCCCTGAATCACTCCATCTTCTATGGTAACGATGTGGCGGAACTTCCGGCCTACCTCGTGCAGCAGTCCTTCATCCAGTGGTTTGAGGAATCTTAAATCGTAATGTGCAATGCTTTTGCCCGATTCGGTTTCGGCACGGGCAATGGCAGTAGCCGCTTTATTTCCGATAGGACCTATGCTGATAACTGCGAGGTCTTTACCGTCCTTCAATTTCCGTCCCTTACCTACGGGAATTTCTTCGAGCGGACATTTCCAGTCGACTAATACTCCGCGACCTCTGGGATAACGTATGGCAAACGGACCTTTGTCAGGCAGTTGGGCTGTGTACATCAGACGGCGTAATTCATGTTCATCCATAGGCGATGCAATCGTCAGGTTAGGTATCGGACGCAGATAAGCCATGTCAAAAACTCCGTGATGAGTAGGCCCGTCTTCGCCTACCAGTCCGGCACGGTCGAGACAAAAGACAACAGGCAAGTTCTGGATAGCTACATCGTGGATGATATTATCATAAGCCCGCTGCATGAACGAAGAATAGATGTTGCAGAAAGGTTGCAAACCGTCTTTTGCCATACCTCCGGAGAAGGTGACGGCGTGTCCTTCGGCAATTCCTACATCGAAAGCCCGTTTAGGCATTTTAGACATCAGTATGTTCATCGAACAGCCACTGGGCATGGCTGGGGTAACGCCTACAATTTTAGGATTGGCTTCGGCCAGTTCCACAAGCGTATTTCCGAAAACATCCTGAAAGAGAGGAGGCATTCCTTCCGTATTGGCAATAAAACGCTCGCCGGTGACAGGATCGAACTTACCGGGCGCATGCCATTCGGTAGCGTGCATCTCTGCCGGGGCGAATCCTTTTCCTTTTATGGTATGTAAGTGCAGGATTTTAGGTCCTTGCAGGTCTTTTATATCCCGTAATATGCGGGCGAGGTTCTTCACATCGTGTCCGTCGATAGGACCGAAGTAGCGGATGTTCATTCCCTCGAAGATGTTTTGTTGTTGTGCAGCCATTGATTTCAGGCTGTTGCCGAAACGTATAAGGGCTTTGCGGCGTTCTTCGTTTAAAATACCGAGTTTGAACAGCATTCGTGACAACTTGAAACGTAGCTGGTTGTAGCGGTTGGAAGTTGTCATGTTGAAAAGATACTGTTTCATACCGCCAACACTACGGTCGATTGCCATGTCGTTATCATTCAAGATAATGAGCAGGTTGTTCGAGGTGGTTGATGAATTGTTCAGTCCCTCGAAAGCCAGTCCGCCACTCATCGAACCATCACCGATGACAGCTATGACATGACGGTTGGAATCTCCGTTCTGAGCAGCGGCAACTGCCATGCCGAGAGCAGCAGAAATAGAATTGGATGCATGTCCGCAGGTGAAAGTATCGTATTCACTCTCCTCCGGTGAAGGAAAAGGACGGATTCCTCCCAACTTCCGGTTGGTGGAGAAAGCTTCCCGTCGTCCCGTAAGAATCTTGTGTCCGTATGCCTGATGACCCACATCCCACACAATACGGTCATAAGGCGTATTGTAGACGTAGTGTAAGGCTACGGTCAATTCCACTGTCCCCAAACTCGCAGCGAAATGTCCCGGATTGCAGCATAGCTCTTTAATAATGTCTTGCCTCAGTTCATTGCATACTTCCGGTAGTTGTTCTACGTTTAGTTTCCGTAGATCTTCGGGGTAATCAATAGTGTTTAGCAAGTTATATATCGGTTCATTATTCATGATTCTAGGAAATTTAGTGCAAAAATACGAAAAGAATGTGGAACCTGAAATGGAATACACATCTTTATTGTACTTTTGCTTCGTGAAAAGGAATTAATAAGGAGAAAAAATATATGGATTTTCGAACGAAGGTTGAACTGCCCGCAAGCTTGCCGCCTGTTACTCATGCCGGACAAATACTTCTGCTGGGCTCCTGTTTTGCAGAAAACATGGGTAGGCAACTGGCGGAAAACAAATTCAGGGTAGATGTGAATCCTTTTGGTATTCTCTACAATCCCTTTTCTGTTTCAACAGCCTTAGTTGAAATATTAAAAGGGAAGGTGTATCAGGAGGAAGATTTATTTGCTTATAAGGAGTGTTGGCATAGCCCGATGCATCATGGCTCATTCTCCGCAGCTACGGCGGGCGAGGTCATCCGGAATATAAATCATCGTTTGCAGCAGGCCCATAAGACGGTTCATCAACTGGATTGGTTGATGTTGACTTTCGGCACCGCCTACGTCTATGAACAGAAAGAAACGGGGAGGGTAGTGTCCAACTGCCACAAGCTGCCGGAAAGCAATTTTAACCGCCGGCTCCTGTCAGTCGACGAGATTGTGAACGAATACACTTCATTGATTGCCGGTATGACGGCACGTAATCCGAATCTGAAGGTTCTCTTTACAGTCAGCCCGATCCGGCATATTCGTGACGGAATGCATGCCAATCAACTTAGTAAATCGACCCTGTTGCTTACAATCGACCGCTTGCAGCAATTGTTTCCGAAGCAGGTTTTCTACTTTCCTGCTTACGAGATAGTACTTGACGAATTGCGCGATTACCGGTTTTATGCCGATGATATGTTGCATCCGTCTCCATTGGCCGTGAACTACCTGTGGAAATGCTTTTCTGATTCCTTTTTTTCTGCTGAAACAAAGCAGGTTATGACAGAAGTGGAGGATATCCGCAAAGATATGGCGCATAAACCCTTTCATCCCGAATCGGAAGCGTATCAACGCTTTTTAGGACAAATAGTGTTAAAAATAGAACGACTTATCGGAAAATACCCGTACTTAGATTTTCAAAAAGAAACAGAACTATGTCATATACGATTGAATCCATAGCCGAATGTATCGGTGCCCGCCGTGTGGGCGAATGTGAAGCGACAATTGATTGGCTACTGACAGACAGCCGCTCTCTTAGTTTCCCGGAAGAAACTCTTTTCTTTGCCCTGACTACGAAACGTAACAGTGGAGCCCGCTATATCCCCGATTTATATGACCGGGGAGTGCGTAACTTTGTGGTTACTGAAGAAGACTTTGAGAAATTTAAGAATGGAGAACTAGGAAAGCTCTCCACCCTCAATTTCCTCATCGTTGCCAATCCGTTAAAGGCTTTGCAGAAGCTGGCTGAAATACATCGGGAGGAGTTTAAAATTCCGATTATCGGTATAACAGGGAGCAATGGAAAGACGATTGTGAAAGAGTGGTTACACCAGTTACTGAGTCCCGACCGTCGTATTGTCCGTTCGCCGCGTAGCTATAATTCACAGATTGGTGTACCTTTATCGGTCTGGCAACTGAATGAAGAAGCAGAATTGGGCATATTCGAAGCCGGTATTTCTGAAATGGGAGAGATGAATGCTTTGAAGCGGATGATAAAGCCGACTATTGGCATTCTGACTAATATTGGCGGTGCTCATCAGGAAAACTTCTTCTCATTACAGGAGAAGTGCATGGAGAAACTGACTCTTTTTAAAGATTGTGATGTCGTAATTTATAACGGAGATAACGAACTTATCAGCAATTGTGTAGCAAAGTCGATGTTGACAGCTCGTGAAATAGCATGGAGCCGTAAGGATATTGAACGTCCGTTATATATTAGCCGGGTGACTAAGAAAGAAGATCATACTGTTATTTCCTACCGTTATCTGGATATGGATAATACTTTCTGCATCCCGTTTATTGATGACGCTTCCATAGAGAATGTACTGAACTGTCTGGCAGCCTGCCTCTATTTAATGACCCCCGCCGATCAGATAACAGAGCGTATGGCACGTCTTGAACCGATTGCCATGCGTTTGGAAGTAAAAGAAGGAAAGAACAATTGTGTATTGATTAATGATAGTTATAACTCGGACTTGGCTTCATTGGATATCGCTCTTGATTTTTTGGTACGTCGTTCGGAGAAGAAAGGATTGAAACGTACATTAATCTTGTCGGATATTTTAGAAACAGGACAAAGTACCGCTACACTTTATCGTCGTGTGGCACAGTTGGTACGGAGTCGTGGAATAGACAAACTGATTGGCGTAGGAGCAGAGATTTCTTCCTGTACCGCTCGTTTTGACGATGCGTTGGAACGTTATTTCTTCCCGAATACAGAAGCTCTTCTGGCTTCGAATCTGCTGAAATCACTTCATTCGGAAGTAATTCTGATTAAAGGTTCCCGTGTGTTCAACTTTGATCTGCTGTCCGAAGAACTGGAACTGAAAGTGCATGAAACGATTCTGGAAGTAAATCTCGGTGCAATGGTGGAGAACCTGAATCATTATCGTGCGATGCTTCGTCATCCCGAAACGAAAGTGATCTGCATGGTAAAGGCTTCCGCTTATGGAGCCGGTTCGTATGAAATAGCCAAGACATTACAGGAACATCATGTCGATTATCTGGCTGTAGCCGTAGCCGATGAAGGTTCTGAACTTCGTAAAGCAGGTATTACTTCTTCTATCATCATAATGGACCCTGAGCTCACAGCATTCAAGACTATGTTCGACTATAAACTGGAGCCGGAAGTTTATAATTTCCACCTGCTCGATGCTTTGATTAAAGCAGCCGAGAAAGAAGGAATCACCAACTTTCCGATTCATGTAAAATTGGATACGGGTATGCATCGGCTGGGTTTTGGCATTGATGAGATTCCCTTGCTGATTCGTCGCTTGAAAGCTCAGAACGCTGTGATTGCCCGTTCGGTGTTCTCTCATTTTGTAGGTAGTGATTCGCCTCAATTCGATTCTTTTACACGTCAGCAGATAGAATTATTTGAGAAAGGTTCGCAGGAGTTGCAAGCCGCTTTCTCACATAAGATTCTGCGTCATATCTGTAATACGGCAGGAATCGAACGTTTCCCCGGTGCACAGTTTGATATGGTACGTTTGGGAATCGGACTTTATGGAGTGAGTCCGATAGATAATTCGATTATACACAATGTAAGTACTCTCAAGACAACGATTCTTCAGATTCGGGACGTGCCTGCAGAAGATACGGTAGGATATAGCCGAAAGGGACATTTGGAACGTCCTTCACGCATTGCTGCTATTCCTATTGGCTATGCGGACGGATTAAACCGCCATTTGGGACGTGGAAACGCTTACTGTCTGGTGAATGGAAAAAAAGCGCCTTATGTCGGCAATATCTGTATGGATGTTTGTATGATTGATGTAACGGACATCGACTGCCGTGAGGGTGACCAGGCGATTATCTTCGGTGATGATCTTCCGATTACTGTCCTTTCTGATAAACTGGATACGATTCCTTACGAAGTGTTGACTAGTATATCCACTCGGGTAAAGCGGGTTTATTATCAGGATTAGTTCATAACAGAGCAACACTGAGTTTCACAGGGTGGGCAAAATAATAAAAAACTCCGTGGAACTCTGTGCTACTCTGTGGCGAAAATGTTATATTTGCACCAACTAGTAGAAACCTCTTATCAAATAAACTTATGACAAACTTATTATTGTTAGGCTTTTTGCCCAGCGGTTCCGAATGGATTATTATTGCTTTGGTTATTCTTCTTCTTTTCGGTGGAAAGAAAATTCCTGAACTGATGCGTGGCTTGGGTAAAGGGGTCAAGAGCTTCAAGGACGGAGTAAATGAAGCGAAAGATGAAATAAATAAGGCGAAAGACGAAATTGACAAACCGGCAGATTCAGCTAAGTAAAGAAGAAAGTTCGAATGGCAGAAATGACCTTTTGGGATCATTTGGATGAACTGCGTAAGGTACTCTTTCGGGTGATTGGGATTTGGTTCGTGTTGGCGATAGGCTATTTTATAGCTATGCCCTATGTTTTCGATCATGTGATACTGGCACCTTGCCACAATGATTTCATATTCTACGATTTATTACGATACATCGGACAGAAATTCGATCTGACTGATGATTTTTTCACGCAAGATTTTCATGTGAAGTTAGTCAATATTAACTTGGCTGCTCCTTTTTTTATCCATCTGTCAACGGCTTTTATGTTGTCGGTAGTGACTGCCATACCCTATCTCTTTTTTGAAATATGGCGTTTCATTAGTCCTGCCCTTTATCCCAATGAACGTAAAGGAGTACGGAAAGCCCTGACAATAGGTACATTCATGTTCTTTATCGGTGTTTTGTTGGGGTATTTTATGGTCTACCCGTTGACACTTCGCTTCCTTTCTACTTACCAATTAAGTTCAGAAGTAGAAAACATTCTCTCGCTCAATTCATACATTGACAATTTTATGATGTTGATTCTCTGTATGGGACTTGCTTTTGAACTTCCGCTGGTGACTTGGTTACTCTCTTTGTTGGGAATAGTCAACAAGTCTTTCTTGCGGAAATATCGTCGTCACGCTGTTGTTGTCATCGTGATAGCCGCCGCTATAATCACTCCTACGGGCGATCCCTTTACGTTGAGTGTGGTAGCTATTCCTCTTTATCTGTTGTATGAAATGAGTATTTTGATGATAAAAGACAAGAAGGAAGAAGATATAACAGAAGAAGTTTAAACATCGTCGGGTATTTGAAGGCACTCATTTGCATAAGAATTAAGATTTATCACGTACCTTTGTTTTATGGAAGCAAATGAAGGAATAGAATCTTATGAACTACTGCTGGCTGTTTGCCGGGAGAAAGGTGTGGAATTGGTTGTTGGCTATAAACAAATGCGTGATTTGTTGGAACGTATTTGTCGTTCGGAGATGCAGAATGAGAGTCTGCAAATGACCGACCTTTCCGCCAGAATCAGTTTTGTAGGTGCCAAAACCGAACTTACTTATGCAGAGCAGAATCGTTTGCATACATTCCGTCTGACTTCTAATCGGGTTTTGAATCACCAGCTTGTTCCTACCCGGGAGAATCTTTTGCGAGACGTCAAGACATTGGCTTTTCTTATCCGTAAATTGTCCGGTGAAGATGTTCCTGTTGAATTATACCGTTTGCTACCCCGTACCGATGCAACTTATCTGGTTGCACCTCCTGCCCTTGAACGTGTGCAACGGATGCGCGTCTGCTTTCAGTATGCCGATGAACAATATTTATATGTAACTCCGTTGGATGAAGTATCGGAGAAACCTTATTTGGTTCGCTATAACATTCCTCAGATAAACGAAGAATTTGCTGAAACCTGCCGGCTGCTATGGCAATATGCCCAAATAAATCTATTAGACGTTGCGGTAGATGAAGCGGGCGTATTGACCCCTTCATTTATCGTTCTCGAACCGGATTACCTGCTTGACATCAGTTCCCTTGCCGAATGTTTCCGCGACTACGGGCATCATCCGGCAAACTATGTTCTTTCCCGCCTTCAGCCGATTGAGAATGCACGCCCTTTGTTGCTGGGAAACATTGCCAACCTTTTTCTGGATGAATGGATTCATGCACAGGAAGAAGAAATTGATTACCGTGCGTGTATGCAGAAAGCTTTCCGGCGCTATCCTATCGAATTGGCAGCCTGTCCCGATTTGCGTGACAAGGAAAAGGAACGCCGGTTCTTCGATGACTGTAAACTTCACTTTGAGCATATCCGTGAAACGGTAAACGATACTTTCCATGCTGCCGGATACGAACTGGATAAGACGGATGTTGTGCTCGAACCGTCTTATATTTGCGAAGCACTCGGACTGCAAGGGCGTCTCGACTATATGCAACGGGATATGTCCTCCTTTATCGAAATGAAATCGGGTAAGGCTGACGAATATGCTATCCGTGGCAAAGTGGAGCCGAAAGAGAATAATAAAGTGCAAATGTTGCTTTATCAGGCAGTCCTGCAATATTCTATGGGAATGGACCACCGGAAAGTGAAAGCTTATCTGCTATACACCCGCTATCCGTTGCTTTATCCTTCCCGTCCTTCCTGGGCACTGGTGCGTCGGGTGATCGACTTGCGCAACCGCATTGTTGCTGATGAATATGGAATTCAGTTACGGAATAGTCTGGAGTATACCGCGCAGAAACTAGAAGGCATCAATTCCTTCACCTTGAACGAGCGAGGTTTGAAAGGGCATTTTTGGGAAACCTACCTGCGTCCTTCCATTGACAATTTCCAGTCGAAATTGAAAGCACTCTCTCCTTTGGAGAAAAAATATTTCTATGCAATATATAACTTTATAACAAAAGAACTTTATACCTCCAAATCCGGAGATGTGGATTATGAGGGACGCACCGGAGCCGCTTCCTTGTGGCTTTCCACTTTGGCGGAGAAATGCGAAGCAGGAGAGATTCTTTATGATTTGAGAATTAAGGAGAATCATGCAGCCGATGAACATAAAGCCGGTCTTACGTTGGCCTTCCCTCCGGAAGAGAAGGTGGGAGGAGAAAGAACTTTTCTCCCTAATTTCCGTCAAGGCGATGCCATAATTCTTTACGAACGGAACTCTGATACAGATAATGTTACCAATAAAATGGTATTCAAAGGAAATATTGAATATCTGACGGATCATGAAGTCGGAATCCGTTTACGTGCTACACAGCAAAATCCTTCCGTACTTCCTGCCCGGAGTCTTTATGCGATAGAGCACGATACGATGGATACCACTTTCCGTTCGATGTATCAAGGATTATATGCTTATCTGTCTGCTACGCAGGAACGGCGCGATTTATTGCTTTCTCAGCGCCCGCCGGAGTTTGACGAATCATTGGATATACTCATAGCTCAAGCGGAAGACGACTTCACCCGTGTTGCATTGAAAGCGAAAGCTGCAAAAGATTACTTCCTGTTAGTCGGTCCTCCGGGAACGGGTAAGACCTCCTGTGCCCTGAAGAAAATGGTGGAGACTTTCCATGCCGATAAAGACTCACAAATTCTTCTACTTTCGTATACCAATCGTGCTGTTGATGAAATATGCAAGTCGCTTGCTTCGATTCGTCCTGCTGTCGACTTTATCCGTGTAGGGAGCGAATTATCCTGTGATGAAGCATATCGCGGACATCTGATCGAAAACGAGTTGGCATCCTGTACACGCCGTGCCGATGTTTATGAACGTATACGTAATTGCCGTATCATGGTAGGAACTGTGGCCGCCATTTCGGGAAAGCCCGAACTCTTTCGGTTGAAGCACTTTGATGTAGCTATCGTCGATGAGGCTACTCAGATATTGGAACCGCAATTGTTAGGTATTCTTTGTGCACACGGCGAAGGCGACAGGAATGCGATAGATAAGTTTATCCTGATCGGTGATCATAAACAACTTCCTGCCGTTGTCCTGCAAAAAGCGGAGCAATCTGCTATCTATGACGAAACATTGTTGGCTATCGGGCTGACTAACCTGAAAGACTCTTTGTTTGAACGTCTTTATCGGAATTGCCCTGCCGTTCACCGTTCACACGATATGCTCTGTCGTCAGGGACGTATGCATCCCAAAGTCGCCTTGTTTGCCAACCGGGCTTTCTATGGCGGACATCTGATACCGGTAGGCCTGTCGCATCAGACAGAGTCATCCGAACACATTTCCCGTCTTGCTTTTTATCCTTCACAGCCGGAGAAGGCAGGAGGGTCGGCCAAGATAAATTATTCCGAAGCCCGTATTGTCGCAGGTCTGGCAGCTCAAATCTATGAATCTCACCGGACAGACTTTGACGATTCCCGTACTTTGGGAGTTATCACACCTTATCGCAGTCAGATAGCACTTATAAAAAAAGAAATAGAAGCGTTAGGTATCCCGGCGCTCAATCGGATATTGGTTGATACTGTCGAACGTTTTCAAGGTAGCGAGCGGGATGTGATTATTTATTCCTGTTGTATTAATAGTTATTATCAGTTAAAATTTGTGTCGAATTTAACAGAAGAGAATGGAGTGCTGATAGACCGGAAATTGAACGTAGCCCTTACTCGTGCAAGGAAACAGATGTTTGTGACAGGAGTCCCGAAATACCTGAAATCCAACCCGCTTTATGAAAGTTTATTAAATTTAATAGAGACTCAGGGGTAATTCGCTAATTTTTGCAGATGTTAGTTTTTATTCTCTCTTTATGCAATTCATTAACACCTCAATAATGAACAAACGCCTATATTTGCAACACGTTTTTTTCATAGAGATTTAGATTTAAGGTTAGAAGAATTGTGGAAGTCGTGAGACTTCCCTTTTTTTCATCTTAACGATTACTATCCTCCATTATTAGAATGCTTCTTTTTCATTTTAAAAGCAGGAAGTAATGTAGAATAAGTAATCCTAAAAAGCCTTCTTCGTGAGAAGAGGCTTTTTTGTTTTACTAGAATATTTTGTTTTACGAAAAACAGGAAGGTATTATTAATTGGATACCTTCCTGTTTCATTTTATATCAGATGATAGATTAATCCAATACGATAGGTTTGTACTTCGGTACTAATGCCTTCATAATCACCCAGCCTACCAGGTAAGCTACCGCACAGATACAGAACATAATGAAATATCCGGCAGGCTTGCCTTCGAATCCCATAAATGTCATGTGCGTTTCGTCGGCATGAACAAACAGCAGACCTGCACCGAACTGCATCAACATGGAACCCACACCACCGGCCATGCCACCGATACCTGTAATACTTGCAATAGCGGTTTTCGGAAACATATCACCTACAGTAGAGAAGATGTTAGCCGACCAAGATTGGTGGGCAGCACCGCCGATACCGATAAGGATAACCGGGAACCACGGAGAGAATGTACCCAATGGCTGTGCCAGCAATACCACCAACGGGAAGAAAGCAAAAATCAACATTGCCTTCATACGGGCAGCATAAGGATTCATACCTGTCTTATTAATAAAGATAGTCGGGAGCTTACCGCCATAGATAGACAACATTGTTACGGCATAAAGGGTGAAAATCAAAGCCATTCCCAGTCCATCGGAAGTCTTGATGTCAAATTGAGTATTCAGGTAAGACGGAGTCCAGAACAAGAAGAACCACCACACACCGTCGGTCATAAACTTGCCGGCAGCGAAAGCCCATGTCTGCTTGTAAGTGAAACATTGAAGGAAAGACATCTTCTTTTCTTCTTTCACCTCTTCAATCACAGGGGCGGCGCCTTCTTCATATTTATCCTGTTCGATATAATCAAGTTCGGCTTTGTTGACGTGTTTACTCTTTGAAGGAGCATCATACATGAATACCCACATACCCATCCAGACAAAACCAAGCGCACCGATTACGATAAATGCCATTTCCCAGCCCCATGCTTTTGCGATCAACGGAATGGAAACGGGAGCGATCAAGGCACCAATAGAGGCACCGGCGTTAAAGATAGAAGTAGCGTAAGCGCGGTCCTTTTTAGGGAAGTATTCAGCCGTTACTTTGATAGCAGCCGGGAAGTTGCCCGCTTCACCGAGTGCAAGGATACAGCGAGCGGCAAGGAAGCAGTACATACTGACGGTAGCCAGTACAACAACCACGTCACCGGTAGCAGCCATTAGTTCGGCTGCGCTGTGCAAACCTACATATTGTTCGGTCACAATTCCGCAGAGTGCGTGCATACAAGCACCTGCCGACCATACACCGATTGCCCAGAGATACCCTTTTTTGGTGCCCATCCAGTCGATGAAGCGACCGGCAAACAGCATACATATTGCATATACAATAGAGAATACGGAAGTGATAGTACCGTAGTGTACTTCATTCCAATGGAATTCCGGTTTGATAAATTCGTCCCAGGTCAGCGATAGCACCTGGCGGTCGAGATAATTAACTGTTGTTGCAAAAAATAGCATAGCACAGATAGTCCATCTGTAGTTTGTCATTTTTTCGCCTGTTTTTTGAAATGCATTCATGATAATGGATTTAATAGATTTTGATTTGCTGACAAAGGTCGGTATTTCGAATGAAAGTTATTTGTAATAATTGGTCAAAATCATGTATAATTCGTTGCATTATAGGATGATTTTGTTGCATAGTATATGTCAGGTGTTACATTTGTATTCTTTGGGAGAAGAATATGATAAATCCGGAAAACTTCATTCTTTCCTTATACAGAGGAATGAATGAAGTTTCTCGGATTGTTTATATGGTTGCAGAGATGCGCAATGATTAGCGCATTTCTGTATATTTAATCTTATCCATATCTCCGTAGTCGAGGTTTTCACCAGCCATGCCCCAGATGAACATATAGTTGCTTGTTCCGGCAGCAGCGTGGATAGACCATTCCGGTGACATGATAGCCTGTTCGTTCTGCATCCATACGATGCGTTCTTCCTGAGGCTCGCCCATGAAGTGGCAGATAGAGTTGCCGGTCGGTACATTGAAGTAGAAGTATGCCTCGATGCGGCGGCTGTGAGTATGTGCAGGCATCGTGTTCCATACGCTACCCGGTTTCAGTTCCGTCAATCCCATTTGCAGTTGGCAAGGACCTTCTTCAAGTACATTGTTTACAATCAACTGGTTGATAACGCGGTCGTTGCTTTCTTCCAATTTTCCGGCAGGGAAAGAGTTGGCTTTCAGAGAGCCTTTACGTCCGTCAATCGTAATTAACTGCGTTTTGTATTCTTTGTGAGCAGTAGCAGAGTTGATGTAGAACTTGGCAGGATTGCTTGAGTCTTTGCTCTTGAAAGTCACTTTCTGCTTGCCTCTACCAACGTACAGTGCATCTTTGAACTTCAATGTATATTCTTTGCCGTCTACGGTCACGATTCCTTCGCCACCTACGTTGATAACCCCCAGTTCGCGGCGTTCAAGGAAAAACTTAGCTTTCAGCGGATCGATTGTTTCCAGTACCAGTTCTTTTGTTGTAGGCACGGCACCACCGAAGATAAAACGGTCGTACATAGAATAAGTAACGTTGATTTCGTTCGGAACCATTACTTTTTCCATAAGGAAGCTACTACGCAGGCGGTTTGTATCATACGTTTTCACGTCTTGCGGATTGCAAGCCACTTGCATCTTGTAATTTACCTGGGCAGAAGCAGACATCGCTGCGATACCCAACATCATTGCAATTGCTAATTTTTTCATCTTTCGAATCTTTATTTGAATTATATATTATGTACTACTTGTTGTTCAATGCTTCTTTTGCATCATTTCTCGTCATGCGGATACGGTTGTAGATAGCCATTCCGAGTGCGAGTACCACGAGGATTGCCGGGCCGATAATCTTCAGGCTGTAAGTCAGGTGGAAGATACCCCAGCAGAAAAGACTGGAAGCAAAGTCGAGTGCGCCGCCTTCAAAGCCTGCGGGGATATTCACTGTCGGGTCGCCCGTAGCAGCATATACGTCTTTTGCGGCCAGGGTGAAGAAACCTGCCAGTTCCGTTACGAAATACAAACCTACGATTAATGCTACCAGTCCGATAATAAACGATTTCACTACATTACCTTTCGTGATAGGCAGAATCATCGGGAACAGGTAGAACATACCCGCCAGAGATGCCAGCGGAAGGAACCGGTTGCCCGGCAGAATGACTGCAAGGAATATAGTTACGGGAATCAAAAGCAGGGATACCACCAGTGTCGTCGGGTGTCCGATAACCAAAGCGGGGCTCATACCGATACTCAGTCCGGCACTGTTCTTATATTTTTTTGCGATCAGTTCGCGAGTAGCGTCGGAGATCGGTTTCAGACCTTCGATAAAGAGGCTGGTGATACGTGGAATCAACTCCATTACCGCGCCCATTTTGATACCCAGACCCAATATGCTCGGAATGCTGTCTACCACTTCTTTCCAGCTTCCGCAACCCAGCGCACCGATACCGCAACCAATTACGATACCCAGAAACAAGGGTTCACCCATTAAGCCGAATTTCTTTTTCAATCCTTCAGAGTCGATATTCAGCTTGTCGAATCCCGGAATTTTATCCAATAGTTTGTTGATTACGATAGCAAACGGAACGAAACTTTGGCAGAAAGGTTGCGGGATAGAGATTCCGTCCATTTTATCATAGAACTTCTGAAAAGCAGGAGCGGTAAGGTCTGCCATTACCAGCGTGATGATGTAGCAGATGATAGCTGCAAAGAATCCCCAATAGATATTGTCGGAAGCAAAGTATACGATAGCGCCGATAAATGCAAAGTGCCAGTAGTTCCAAAGGTCGATATTGACGGTACGGGTTGTTTTAGTCAGCAACATTAATAAGTTAATTCCCAGACAAACAGGGATGATGAAAGCACCGACTGAGGTATTGTAAGCTACCGCCGCAGCAGAAGGCCACCCCATGTCGAAAATTCCTAATTCCAATCCGTAGATTTCAACCATTTTACTTAATGCCGGACCCAGACTGCTGGTTAGCAATGCCGTCACTACTGATAAACCAACGAAACCGACACCAACCAACAAACCGCTCTTGAGCGCTTTGGGAAGTTTAATACCGATACATACTCCTAAAATCGTGAAAATGATCGGCATCATTACTGCCGCTCCAAGACCGATAATGTACTTAAATACTTCTTCCATTCTGTTCTATTTTTCTCTGTTTTAATGATAATTTACTGTGTTTCCCCAGAGGGCATTAGTTTTAAACCGTGCCAAAAGTAAGACCTTTTTTGCTTTCTTCCAAAACGAAACTCTTAATTTATCAGATATTGCATCAAAAATGGACATTTTTGACGTTTGCGTGCACAAAAATAGTCGTTTCCGTACACGAAAAACAAAAAATGCACCTAGTTGATTAAAAATTCCTATCCGGTTTGGAAGAAATACACTACTTTCGTAGCGTGAAAAACGAGTATGTTGAATCCTTAAAATAACAAACCATGAGACGAACCCTTGCATCTGTTCTTTTTATATTGCTTACACTGGCTGCAATCATTCTCCCGATGTCGGCGCAGCAGGTAGATAAGAAACTCCCCTGGTCTGTACGAATGACTCAATCAGAAATGATCCGTTGGCCGGAATCCTGGCAACTCGACTTTCAGCCCAAGCTAAAGTGGGATTATTGTCACGGTCTTGAATTGGGAGCCATGCTTGATGTCTATGATACGTATGGTGACAAGAAAATCCGCGACTACGCCATTGCATACGCAGATACAATGGTGCACGCCGACGGAACGATTACTGCCTATAAATTAACCGATTACAGTCTGGATCGCATCAATTCCGGGAAAATTCTTTTCCGTATTTATGAGCAAACCAAAGATCCGAAATACAAGAAAGCGCTCGATCTGCTTTACAGCCAGTTTGAAGGACAGCCCCGTAATGATGATGGCGGTTTCTGGCACAAGAAAATTTATCCGCATCAGATGTGGCTGGACGGACTTTACATGGGAGCTCCTTTTTATGCAGAATATGCATTCCGCAACAACCTTCCGAAAGACTATGCGGATATAATTAACCAGTTTGTCACTTGCGCCCGCCATACTTACGACCCGAAAAACGGACTTTACCGTCATGCGTGTGATGTCAGTCGCACCGAACGTTGGGCGGATCCGGTCACCGGGCAGTCGAAGCACTGCTGGGGACGTGCTATGGGGTGGTATGCCATGGCGTTGGTAGATGCGCTGGATTTTATTCCGAAGCACGAAACAGGGAGGGATTCGCTGCTTGCTATTCTGAATAATATTGCTGTGCAGGTAAAGAAACTGCAAGACCCGAAAACCGGAGGCTGGTATCAGGTCATGGATAGAAGCGGAGATCAAGGAAATTATGTCGAATCGTCCTGTTCCGCCATGTTTATCTACTCCTTGTTTAAGGCTGTCCGCAAGGGATATATTGATAAATCTTATCTGGATGTAGCGTTGAAGGGCTATAAAGGTTTCCTTGATAATTTTATCGAAGTGGATAGGAACGGCCTGGTAACCATAACCAAGGCTTGTGCAGTAGCCGGGTTGGGAGGAAAAGTATATCGTTCCGGTGATTACGACTATTATATTAATGAAACAATCCGTAATAACGACCCCAAAGTTGTGGGGCCATTTATCATGGCTAGCTTGGAATATGAACGTTTACAAAAGTAATTTATGCCGATGAAAGGGACTATTTTTAAAGGGATATTGCTAATTCTCTTTCTTGGTGTAGGAGAGACGGCAGTTTATTCGCAACAACAGCAGCGCAAAGATACGTTGGTCGTCACACGCGACGGGACAGGAGATTACCGCAATATTCAGGAAGCAGTGGAAGCGGTCCGCGCTTTTATGGATTACACGGTGACAATTTATATCAAGAACGGCACGTATAAAGAGAAGCTGGTAATTCCCTCTTGGGTCAAGAACGTTCAGTTGGTAGGCGAAAGCGCCGAAAATACGATTATCACCTACGACGACCATGCCAATATTAACAAAATGGGAACATTCCGTACGTACACCGTCAAGGTATCGGGCAACGATATTACTTTCAAGGACTTAACGATTGAAAATAATGCGGCTCCTTTGGGACAGGCCGTGGCACTTCATACCGAGGGTGACCGGCTGATGTTCATAAACTGCCGTTTTCTGGGAAATCAGGACACTATCTATACCGGTTCGGAAGGGGCACGGCTCTTATTTACCAACTGTTACATCGAAGGTACTACCGACTTTATCTTCGGACCTTCCACTGCACTTTTCGAATACTGTGAGCTGCATAGCAAACGTGATTCGTATATCACTGCCGCTTCTACTCCTCAAAATATAGAATTTGGCTATGTCTTCAAGAATTGCAAGTTGACTGCTGCTCCGGGAGTGAAAAAGGTCTATCTGGGCCGTCCGTGGCGTCCGTATGCAGCGACAGCTTTTATTAACTGTGAGTTTGGAAACCATATCCGTCCCGAAGGTTGGCACAACTGGAAGAATCCAGAGAATGAAAAAACAGCCCGTTATGCCGAATTTGGCAATACGGGCGAAGGCGCAAAGACTGAAGGACGTGTGGCATGGGCCGAACAGCTTACAAAGAAAGATGTATTGAAGTATACACCGGAGAATATCTTTAAAGAAGATAGCAATTGGTATCCTTATAAATAGGAACAGATAAGATGTCCGATCGGTTGGGGAGCTTGAAGCTTTTGTTTCCTAAGCTCGAAATCCTGGTTCCGAGGCGGGAAACTGTAGTTTCTCTATGTGGGAACTGGAGTTTCTGCGTGTGGAAACTAGAGTTTCTAACGCTTGAAACTAAAGTTTCAGAGCCTTGAAACTGAACTTGTTCAGGTGCAAGACAAAATGTTGCAGGTGGCAGATAAAACGAAGAAGAACTAAAAGAGCGTGAAGAATATGAAAACACTAGGGGCTAAAATGATAGGATTACTGGTAGCAGCCTTTATCCTCTGTTCCGCATTTCGTGCGGATAAACCGGTCGTAACTGTCTTTATGATAGGAGATTCTACTATGGCCAATAAGAAACTGGACGGAGGAAATCCCGAACGTGGCTGGGGAATGGTACTTCCCGGATTCTTCTCCGAGAATATCAGGATAGATAATCATGCTGCCAATGGTCGAAGTTCCAGAAGTTTTATCAGTGAAGGCCGCTGGGAAAAAGTCATTTCTAAGGTGAAAAAGGGAGATTATGTCTTTATCCAGTTCGGGCACAATGATGAAAAAGCTGATCCCACCCGCCATACCGATCCCGGAACCACCTTCGATGATCATCTCCGTCGCTACGTGAACGAGACTCGAGCCAAAGGGGGAATCCCCGTATTGTTCAATTCCATTGTCCGCCGTAACTTTGTTCAGCCTAAGGACACTTCCATTTCAAAAGATGTCCGCCGGACACCGGGGGAAAGTGAACCGCCCAAAGAAGGAACCGTTTTATTCGATACTCACGGAGCTTATCTGGATTCTCCGCGTAATGTGGCGAAAGAACTCAGAGTTGCATTTATTGATATGAATAAGATAACACACGACTTGGTGGAAGGACTCGGCCCGGTAGAGTCAAAGAAACTGTTCATGTTCGTCGAACCGGATCAGGTTCCCGCCTTCCCGAAAGGCCGCGAAGACAATACTCATCTGAATGTGTATGGTGCACGTGTGATTGCCGGGTTGGCAGTAGAGGCAATCGGCAAAGCAGTTCCGGAACTGGCACCATATATCCGCCACTATGATTACGTGGTGGCACAAGACGGAAGCGGTGATTTCTTCACCGTTCAGGAAGCGATTAATGCGGTTCCCGATTTCCGTAAGAACATCCGCACCACGATTCTGATACGTAAAGGTACTTATAAAGAAAAGATTATCATCCCCGAAAGCAAGATTAATGTCTCCTTGATCGGAGAAGAAGGCGCGACGTTGACCAATGACGACTTCGCCAACAAGAAAAATGTATTTGGCGAGAACATGGGAACTTCCGGTTCATCGAGCTGCTATATTTATGCACCGGACTTTTATGCAGAGAATATCACTTTTGAGAACTCCGCCGGTCCCGTCGGGCAGGCAGTTGCCTGCTTTGTCTCCGCCGACCGTGCCTTCTTCAAGAACTGCCGCTTTTTAGGTTTTCAGGATACCCTCTATACTTACGGCAAGCAAAGTCGTCAATATTATGAGGACTGTTACATCGAAGGAACAGTTGATTTCATTTTCGGTTGGTCTACGGCTGTCTTTAACCGTTGCCACATTCACAGCAAACGGGACGGCTATGTGACCGCACCTTCTACCGACCAAGGGAAAAAGTATGGCTACGTCTTCTATGATTGTAAGCTCACCGCATCACCTGAAGCGAAGAAAGTATATCTCTCCCGTCCCTGGCGTCCGTATGCACAAGCCGTATTTGTCCGTTGCGAACTGGGACAGCACGTCCTTCCCGAAGGCTGGAACAACTGGGGGAAGAAGGAAAACGAGAAAACTGCTTTTTATGCAGAGTATGACAGTCGTGGCGAAGGTGCCAATCCGAAGGCACGTGCCGCTTTCTCCCATCAGTTGAAAACTCTTAAAGGATATGAGATAGAAACAGTGCTGGCCGGTGATGACGGGTGGAATCCGGTAAAAAACGGAAATCATCTGTTAGATGTAAAACGTTGAACTCTTATGCCTGAAACTGAAAACTTGTTTTATTGAATAACCTGTTTCTGCTAAATAGCTGGTAAAGATAGTATTAAAATCCTGTTATTTTTCTATCTTTACGCCACAGAACCGAGTGATATGATGAAGAAAACTTTACTTTCAGTGATTCTCCTGCTAGCTATTGTGTTCACGGCACATACACAGCAGCATTGCTTTTTCACCCATTACTCTACTGAGGACGGACTGTCGCAAAATACAGTCATGAGCATTCTTCAGGACCATAAAGACAATCTTTGGTTTGCCACCTGGGATGGTATTAACCGTTTTAATGGGTACACTTTCAAAACTTACAAGGCACGACAGGGAAATTACATCAGTCTGACCAATAATCGGGCGGACCGTATGTATGAAGACCGTTACGGTTTTCTCTGGCTGTTGACCTATGACAACCGCGTTCATCGCTTTGATCCGAAAACGGAAACTTTCGAGCAAGTGCCCGCAGCCGGTGAGGAGGGGAGTGCATTCAATGTACATACCATTGAAGTAATGCCGAACGGAACTGTCTGGCTGCTGACTGAAAACGACGGTGCGATTCGCATTCTGACTCATCCCGACGAGAATCATCGGCTGACATGGGATATTTATTCCAATAAGACGGAATTGTTTCCCTCTTTACATGTGTTTAAAGTACATCAGGACAAAGCCGGTAATGACTGGCTGCTGACAGACAACGGGTTGGGCATGATTCGTCCAGGAGACAAAGAACCTGTTTCTTATTTTACGGAAACCAAAGGAAAGCTTAGCGAAATGAACCAGGCTTTCTATGCCGTGCAGGAACGTGATGAGGATATTTGCTTTGCTTCGGACCACGGACGTGTCTGGGTATATCAGAAAAGAAGCGGAGAATTTGTATTGCTCGAACTTCCGACCAAAGGGCGGATCACCTCCATTCATACGGTTGCACCGGATATGTCGGTCATCACTACGGATTCGGACGGTTTCTTTACCTGTAATCTGAAAACGAAAGCATCGGTACACTATTCATTTCTGACTTGCAAGGAGTTACCTGCCAAACCCATTCTATCGGCTTATGTAGACCGTTCTTCGGAAGTCTGGTTCGAACAGGAAGAACCGGGTGTGGTAGCTCATTTCAATCCGTTTACCGGAGTAGTGACGCGTGAGCAGATTCTTATTGAATATAGTAATCCTGAACGTTCACGTCCTGCTTTTCATATCCATGAGGATGTGAACGGCTATCTGTGGGTACACCCGTATGGAGGTGGTTTCTCATATTTTGATCCTCAGAAGAAGCGGCTGGTTCCTTTTTATAACGGACTGGGCAGCCGTGACTGGCGTTTCTCCAATAAGATTCACTCGGCTTTCTCCGACAAACAAGGGAATTTGTGGATGTGTACCCATTCCAAGGGATTGGAAAAGGTGACTTACCGTAATGTTCCTTTTTCGATGATGACTCCCGTACCGCAGGAATATGAATCACTGCATAATGAGATACGTGCCCTCTGTGAAGACAAACAGGGGAATCTCTGGGTCGGTGTGAAGGACGGTATACTTCGTATATATGACGCCGATCGAACTTATAAGGGATATCTGACGGAAAACGGCATAATTTCCACTGTCGGCACTCCCGTGAAGGGAACAGCCTATTTTATCATTCAGGATTCGAAAGGAGTGATCTGGATTGCGACAAAAGGTGACGGGCTGATCCGTGCCGAGGCAACCTCTCCTTCGGGAATGTCGTACAAGCTGACCCGTTATCTTCACCAAGAGGATGATATGTATAGCTTGAGCGATAACAATGTGTATTGTGTGTACGAAGATCATAACGGGAGAATCTGGGCGGCTACCTTTGCCGGTGGTATCAATTATCTCACGGAGAATGAGGACGGAAAGGTTTTGTTTATCAATCACCGTAACCATTTGAAAGGTTATCCTATTGATCCCTGCTACAAGGCTCGTTTTATCACTTCCGACAATAACGGCCGTTTGTGGGTGGGAACGACGACGGGTGCCGTAGCCTTTGACGAGAATTTCGAGAAACCGGAAGATGTACAGTTCTATCACTTCTCCCGTATGCCGAACGATACACAAAGTTTGAGTAACAATGATGTGCACTGGATTATCCCCACTACGGATAAGGAACTTTATCTGGCTACCTTTGGTGGCGGACTCAACAAACTGATCTCTATCAGTGAAGACGGACATGGGGCGTTTAAGTCTTACTCGGTGCAGGACGGGCTTCCTTCGGATGTACTGCTTTCCATTCGCGAGGACGATAAACAGAACTTATGGATTAGTACGGAGAATGGAATCTGTAAATTCATCCCCTCCGAAGAACGGTTTGAAAGTTATGATGAGCGTAGTATAACTTTCCCGGTACGTTTTAGTGAGGCGGCTTCCACATTGACCGCGAAAGGCAATATGCTGTTCGGTGCCAGTGGAGGGGTTTTTATCTTCAACCCGGATTCTATCCGTAAGAGTAGTTATGTGCCTCCGATCGTGTTTTCTAAATTAACAGTAGCCAATGAGGATGTTGTGCCCGGGGAACAATCGTTGTTGCAGGCAGATATTGATGATACGGAGCAGCTGGTGCTTTCGCACGATGAGAATATCTTCTCTGTACAGTTTGCAGCGCTCGATTATACCAATCCGCAGAATGTGCAGTATGCCTACATTCTGGACGGATTTGAAAAACAATGGACCTTTGCCGACAAGCAACGTAGTGTGACTTATACGAATCTTCCGAAAGGGGAGTATGTGCTTCGTGTCCGTTCTACAAACAGTGATGGTGTGTGGGTAGAGAATGAACGTGTGCTGGATATTGTCATTCTTCCCTCGTTTTGGGAAACCCCGGTGGCATACGTACTCTATGTGCTGTTGATTCTAGTTATCATTCTTGTGGCAGTTTATATCCTGTTTACTATTTATCGGTTGAAGCATGAGGTATCCATAGAACAGCAGATTTCGGATATAAAGCTGCGTTTCTTTACTAATATTTCCCATGAACTTCGTACGCCGCTGACGCTGATTGCGGGTCCCGTTGAACAAGTCTTGAAGAATGATAAGTTACCGGAGGACGTCCGTGAACAGTTGGTGGTGGTAGAGAGGAATACTAACCGTATGCTTCGTCTTGTCAATCAGATTCTGGACTTCCGCAAGATTCAGAACAAGAAGATGAAGATGCAGGTGCAACGTGTGGATGTCGTGCCCTTTGTCCGTAAGGTCATGGATAATTTCGAAGCCGTAGCCGAGGAACATCGGATTGATTTCCTGTTTGAGACGGAGAAACAGCATTTGTTTCTTTGGGTGGATGTGGATAAGTTGGAAAAGATTGTGTTTAACCTGCTTTCCAATGCTTTCAAATATACGCCGAACGGCAAGATGATTACGATTTTTATTCGTGAAGATGAGAATACCGTTTCGATCGGTGTACAGGACCAGGGAATCGGTATTGCGGAAAACAAGAAGAAGTCGTTGTTTGTCCGCTTCGAGAATCTGGTGGATAAGAATCTTTTCAATCAGGCTAGTACGGGCATCGGGCTTTCGTTGGTAAAGGAACTTGTGGAGATGCATAAGGCTACAATTTCCGTTGACAGCCGTTTGGGAGAAGGGAGTTGTTTCAAGGTTGACTTCCTGAAAGGGAAAGAACATTATGACGAAGAAGTCGAATTTATCCTTGACGATGCGGAAGCTCCGGTAAGAATGGGGCAGGTGGTGGACATTGCCAATGCATCGCTTCAATCTGAAACTCTTGTAACGGCAGCTGGTCCGGAGTTTGAGAAATCGTCTTCGGAGGAAGAACCGTTAGCGGAAGATACTTCTAAAGAGTTAATGTTGTTAGTCGAAGATAATCAGGAGTTGCGTGAGTTTCTGCGCAGCATCTTTACTCCGGTATACAGGGTGGTGGAGGCGGCCGACGGAATGGAAGGCTGGAGTAAAGCGTTGAAGTATTTGCCGGATATTATTATCAGTGATGTGATGATGCCCGAAAAGGATGGTATCGAAATGACACGTGAACTGCGTGCGGATATGATGACCAGCCATATACCTATTATTCTGCTTACTGCCAAGACTACTATCGAAAGCAAATTAGAAGGACTGGAGTACGGTGCAGATGACTATATCACGAAACCTTTCAGTGCCACCTATCTGCAAGCCCGTGTAGAAAACTTGTTGATACAGCGCAAGAAACTGCAAAGTTTCTATCGCGATAGCCTGATGCATATCAACATGGCTGCTGTTCCTGAAGATCTGCCTGTATCGGCAGAGGGGGAATCAAGAGAAGAAAACAGGACTGAACCGGAGCAGGAAGCACAACCTGCTGTTCCCGATATGTCTCCCAACGATCGTAAGTTTATGGATAAATTGGTGGAACTAATGGAGCAGAACATGGATAATGGCGAGTTGGTGGTGGATGATTTGGTACGCGAACTGGCTGTCAGTCGTTCGGTATTCTTCAAGAAACTGAAAATGCTTACCGGATTAGCGCCTATCGAGTTTATCAAAGAAATCCGTATTAAACGTGCTACACAATTGATTGAAACCGGAGAGTTTAATATGACGCAGATTTCATATATGGTCGGGATCAATGACCCGCGTTATTTCAGCAAATGTTTCAAGGCGCAGGTGGGGATGACGCCGACGGAGTATAAAGAGAAAGTGGGGAGATAATACGAGTTTAGGCACAGAGTTCTTCCTTCATGTGAAGATACTAAAAAGAGAGGTCACTTCATCGGAATGAAGTGACCTCTCTTTTTAGTATCTATGTTGTTCGTGGTTTATGGCAGCCAGCGCGGGTCACCAAAACCATAACTCTGATAAAGTTCATCAGTGATAGTGAAATCAGCCTTGTCCGGGTTGGCGAACGGATTGTTCTCAAGAACATTTCCTTCTGTGTCGAAGCACGTTACTGTTGTGTCCGTATTGCCTTCAGCCAATGAGATCAAGTTCTTACAGTTGTAGTAATAATTGTTCGAGTAGGTTGGCTTTCCTACGGCACTTGAGTTGGCAAAGCCGCGTTTGTTGTTGAAGTTGGCAATTACGTTGTTGGTAAACGTGTTGGTGTTACCCTTGAATCGCAGATAGAAGAAGCGATAGTTGGCTTCACCGTTACCTACATTATAGAATGTACATTTATCAATCGAAGTTACCATGTTTGCAGTTACGCTGTTTGATGCGTCATCGGCACGTAGTACGTCCCGCTTGGAGGCGGAGTTATAGATTGTGGAACTTGAAATGGTGAGATTGTTCCAACCACCTTTACGGCTATCAATAAAGTCACCACCGTCACACACGATATCATGAATGAGGGAGTTTTCTATCTTGATAGTATTTGGTACTGCTGCAACATTGATGTAAATAAGTCCTTTAATATAGTTTCTTATTTCACACCCGTTAATGGTAAGGTCACCGAATCCTCCTTCCTTTTTGTATTCAATAGCCTGACTGCCATCAGTATTCGTTCCATCTAACACAACCTGATAGAGATAGAGTGAAGCGCCGTTATAGATATGGATACAAGTGTTGATTACCGGTGGCTCGGCAGAATTCTTAGCAGCAATGACTACATTATTATTAATTTGTAATTTGGCTGCTGTCAGCACATATTCACCGGGTGTAAGAGCAAATTTACTGCCTGGTATTGCATCTTGAATAGCAGAAACCCAATCGTCAGCAGGAGTAAGTTCGATAGCATCACTCAAATCCAGATTAGTGGTGAAAGTAGAATAACCACGAGTCTTTTCACCTAACTTCAATGTAGCTCTGTAATTGGTTTCCGGTGTAAGACCTGTGATAGTGGCGGAGCCGGAAGATATGTCGGTTGAATTCAGCGTATACGTCACAGTATTGGCACTGGAGTTTGCGGTAGTAGGAGCACAGATGACAGCATCGACCTCAATACCCGGTGTCCATGTTACTTTTACAGAAGTGCTCTGAATGTCGCCGGCTTTTACCTTTTTCATGTTCTGTTCGGGGTTGGTTGTACGCTTGATGTCAACCCATTTGGATGTGCGGGAAGAATTGTTTTCATCAATGGCTCTTACGCGGATGTAATAATCAGTCTCTCCGATAAGATTGGTTAAAGTCTTTTCGGTTAAAGTTGTGGTATATGAGGCATCCGGTGTACGTTGGTCATAGTCGGGACTGTCCGCATAAACTTCAAGTTCGTAAGAGGTAGCTCCTGACATTTCATTCCAACTGACAATGATGTTTACTTCCTGTGAAATACGTGCAGTGATGCCGGTTGGCGACAAGACACGATTAAGAACTAAATCATTGATATCATCTGGTTCACTACATGATGTCACTGCAACACTACCCAGGCAAACGGCAGCTAATGTACAAATTGATAGTATATATTTTTTCATTGTTGTTTAATCATTTAGTTAGTTAATACCACTCGTAATTAGAAAGATTAGGATTATCATTCAAGTTGACGTTAAAGATAGGCCAGTATTGATATTTGTCTGGGTCGCGAACATAGAGATAGTCAATAACATCTTCCAGGGCATTATCTTTGATCCAAGTGGATGCTTCGCCCTTACTGTCTGAAAATTCGGTATAGCCTTCCGGATTAATATCCATTTCACCATAGTTCAGACCGTAAAGGTTCAGTTTTGCATCCTTTTCGGTAGTCTCTATACCATTACGAGTCCAGGTATATGCGCTCATTTTATAATATGCATGGCCTGATAGCTGGCTGTAAGGATGTTTAGAATCATAATCGGTCAAACTCACAATAGCTTTCATCTTGTTTTTTGTCTCGTCCATTTTACTTTTCAACATTCCCCAACGGATAAGGTCAGCTTTACGGATCAGTTCTCCGGCAAACTCATAAGCTCTCTCGTCAACAATTGCCTGGAACATCTTTTCTTTACTGAGAGCTGCTTCTGCAACATAAGCTGTAACTTCTGTTGCACGGTCGGAGGTCGCAAAAGCGCGGTTGCGAATCTTAGTCAGGTAAGGAACGGCAGCAGATGCACCATTCAACTCGTTTTCCAGTTCGGCGCGCATCAGTACGATGTCGGCATAACGCATATATTGTCTGTTGATACCGTCATCGTTTCCGGTAGGAATCATACGGTTCGTCCATTCATAACGCAACTTTCCGAAACTCCAGCTTTTGAAAGACTGAAGAGTTTGTACGCCTTTTGTCCATTGGAATGGGCAGCAAGTTATATCACGGCGCAAGTCCTTTACTGAATAGTCAAAGAAGAAAGTTGGTGTAGGACCAACCTGGCTTCCCTGAAGCATGGTTGTCATATTGTCGGCAGTGGTATGCTTGATACCGAAAGTGTACATGATACGTCCGCGTGCGGGGTTATTGCTATAACCTATCTCGAACAATGATTCACTGCCTGCATTGATAACATCTCCTGAGATTCCGTTGTTGTTGAAGATATCTTCAAAATTTGATTTTAAAGCCACGTAAGTGCCTTCCTGTTCCATTACATCTTTACAAGCTTGCAGTGCGATAGGGTAGAGACGTGCTTTGGATAGTTCCGGATCCGTACTTAAACGGTTTTCTCCGTCAAGGCGCTGAGCGTAGCCGGATGCTTGCAGGCATACGCGGGCCAGGAGACCTTTTACGAAGACTTTGTTCACGCGTTCCACTGTTTTTGTGGCGTCTATCTCATTAGGCCACGCGCAAAGGTCTTGTGCCTCTTGCAAATCAATGATGAGCTGCTTGTAGATGACATCACGGTCTTCGCGTCCTGAATACATATTGTCGGCGTTCAATGAAGTCAGGCGTGCGGGAACATCTCCCCACATATTAATCAGGTCAATATAATGTAAGGCACGTAGCGTGAGCGCTTCCCCCAACAATTGTTTCATATTGGCATTTGTCAGGTCTGCATATTCACGAAGACCTTCAATAGCCAGATTGGCACGTTCGATAGCGGCATATATCTTAGCCCAAAGGTCGGTCCCGGTACTAGTGTTCATTTGATCGTTTCCGACTCCGGCATTGTATGTTGCCAAGTCTGCCTTTCCGTCGGCCTTGTCCGAACTGTTATAGTATTCTATATCTGTATTGTATCCATACCAAATAGCACGTGCACGATAGTTTTGCTCTCCAAATTCCTGATAGATATTGGCAATGGTGCCTTGTGCATATTCATAAGTACTGAAAATGTTCTTACCGTCTAAAGATGAAGGAGAACTTTGATCTAAGAAATCACTGCAAGAAGACAGACTAGCAAGAAGGGCGACAGCTGTCAATGATTTAATCGTTATATTTTTCATTTCTTTTTCGTTTTAGAAGTTTAAGTTAAGACCTATTACAAACTGGCGGCTCTTCGGGTATGCAGAGTAGTCTACTCCCGGAGTAAGAGCTGTTTTGTTTCGGGTGGAAACTTCAGGGTCGAAGCCTGAATAACCGGTCAGACAAAATACATTATAACATGTGGCGTAGAAACGCAAATTGTTAATACCCACTTTTCTAGTCAGGGACTGCGGTAGAGTATAACCTACTGTTAATGTAGACAGACGTAGGAAGGAGCCATCTTCAACAGCCCAGTCGGTCAATACATAACTGGTATAGGGTGACCACATGATAGTATTGGCGTTTAATGCAGCCAACTGTGCGGGATCGTTTACCAAGTTTCCGTTGGCGTCAAGGTTTGTCCAACGTTTGCCTTCGGCCATAATGTCGATCATGTTACGGTAATAGTATTGATAGGACGAAGTATATTCAATCTTATTGGCATTATAAACGTCATTACCGATACTGTAAGTGAAGTTTGCACTCAAATCAAAACCATATACGCGACCTGAAAGGGCGAAACCACCACTGGCTTTAGGATTGGTATTACCGATAACGGTACGGTCTTTTTCATCAATGACATTGTCACTGTCGTCTATATTCTTCAGTTTTAAGGCACCCGGACGGAGATAACTGGCACCGATAACACCTGCATTGTTTGCTACATCTTGTTTCAATACCCATTTTTCACCGCTGGCATAATAGTCTTCAAAGTCACTTACTTCATAACGTCCGGCAGTTACATATCCGTAGATCTCACCTACTGAATGGCCTGGTTTCACGATGAAGTCATCCTGAATCTGTGTTGAGGCCCAACCGGATGATGCCGGATATTGTGATAATGTACCCAGGTTCTTTACTTTGTTTTTATTGAAACCTACGTTACCATTGAAGCTCAGCTCATAGTTTTTCTTGCTGATGATGTTCCAGGTAAGAGATATTTCAAAACCTTTGTTCTCAGTCTTACCGAGGTTGCGGTACTGGTAGTCATAACCGGAACCGGAAACAGGGAATGCGATTAGTAAATCTTTAGTCGTATTCTTATAATATTCGATGCTACCGGTCAGCTTGCCACCGAATAAGGTATAATCCAAACCAACGTTACGGGTAACGGTCGTTTCCCATTTCAAGTCCGGATTGGATGCGTAGGAACCACTTTGACCTGAGGCAATGCCGCTTGTCCAATAAGAAGGGAATTGATTGAGCCAAGTAGTAGAACCGGAAGACCATACGGGAGAAGTCTGGTCGGCGGGAATATTGTTATTACCTGCGGTACCATAAGAAAAACGTATTTTCAAATCATCAAGCCAATTCTGGGTCTTCTCCATGAACTTTTCTGAGGAAATACGCCATGCTACGGCAGCTGAAGGGAAATATCCCCAACGATTGCCTTTAGAGAATTTGGAAGAACCATCGGCACGGAATGTACCGCTAATCAAATATTTGCTTTGGAAATCGTAATTGACACGTCCGAAGTAGGAAAGCAAGTTGTCGTCTGCGTTAGTATATTTGTCTACACTATAAGGAGTACCTTGTGAAGACAAGGCCCAAGCCTGAGAAGCAGTAAAGCTGACAGGAAAGAAGCTCAGACGGTCATCATTCAATGAACTTTTTTTATTGATAGTCTCTTCACCAACCAATACATTCAGGTTGTGGTCTTTATTCTTGATGATATCTTTGAAGTTGTAATTTACTGTATTGGTATTGCGGAAAGTCTTACGCTGCGTGTCGGCAAAATAAGCCATCGGATGAACACCTTCTGTATCGGAACTGTTGGTACGTGCATTGTAAGTACTTGGACCATAATATTTCTTATCGGTATTGTAGTACCAGTCCAGACCGAACTCTGTTTTGAACTTGAAGTTCTTGAAGATTTCCCATGAAAAGCTTCCATTCATGTTGAAAGTCTGACGGTTCTGCTTGCGGTCTGTGTCATATACTGATGTAATCGGGTTTGTCAACTGAAAATCCGGGTCATAACTGTCACTCAAATCAGGAAAGTTAAACATCGGGTAGATCATAACGTTCTTCATGCGTGAGTCGGCTGAAGATACTTCACTCTTGCTTTCATTGGCACCTGCACCGTTTACTGTGGTATTGGCATAACGCATAGAGAAGTCGAGGCTGACTTTATCATTTACCTTGTGGTTAAGTTTTAAGCTTAAATTATCACGTCGGAAAGAAGACCCCAGCATGATAGCTTTGTCATTCATGTGGGCATATCCCATGTTGAATTTAGTTTTGTCCGAACCACCGCTAATTGTCAAGCTATGATTGAAGGTATTTCCTGTACGGCCGAATACTTGGTCTTGCCAGTCATTGGTTGGGGCGTTTTCATACAAGTCTGCATCTTGCCAGTTGCCGAAAAGACTGGTAAATTTGCTTTCATTACCTCGCAACAAGGCGTATTCTCTTTGCCATTTTACGTAATCAGTTGCGCTCAATGTCTCCAAGGTCTTTGCCATTTTTTTCCAGGAATAGTAGGTATTATAAGATACACTCAGTTTTCCTTCCTTTCCGCTTTTAGTCGTTACCAGAATTACACCGTTTGCACCGCGGGAACCGTAAATAGCTGTAGAAGATGCATCTTTCAGTACAGTCATATCCTCAATATCGGATGCAGGAATGTCGCTGATAGACTCTACCGGGAAACCGTCTACGATAAACAGCGGAGTATTGTCACCTGTGATAGAACCACCACCACGTACGCGAATCTTCATTTCTGCGTCAGGAGAACCTTCGGTAGTGGTGATTTGTACACCCGCCATTTTACCTTGCAAGGCTTCTGTTGCCGAAGCTACGGGAACGGCGCTCAATACTTCGGAACTAACCGTAGCAACGGAACCTGTGATATCTTTCCGTTTGGCTGTACCATAGCCGATAACAACGACTTCATCTAATGCTTTGGTGTCGTCAGACAAAGTTACGTCGATTTTGTTTTTTCCTTTGATTGCAATTTCTTGTGTCTTCATACCGATGTATGAAACAATAAGAGTGGCATTGGCAGGAACTTTGAGAGAGAAATCACCATTCAGATTGGTAATCGTACCATTGGAGGTATTTCCTTTTTCTACGATGGAAGCACCGATAATTGGATCTCCGGTTGCATCTTTCACATTACCGGTTGCGGTAATAGTCTGCGCTGATACGCTTAGCGAAAAAACTGCTAATATCATTAGCAGTAAAACTCGCATGTTTTTCATTCTTTTAGACATCATTTTTCTTTTAATATATAGATTGTTAATATTATAAACATTCGGTTACTTGTAAGGCTTTGTTTGTGCAAAAATAAGTCATCGACAGCGCTATCTATGTGCAATAATTGTTTTTATCATGGGAAATATTGTTTTTCCACCTCTGAGTAACAAAAAAGCGGAAGTATTGCTATATACTTTCCGCTTTCCTGTGTCTGTTTGGAAGTGTTATGTGTCAAAATTCTATTTCTTTGTGGGGAATAAATGATTGACCAGATTGTTCATATATACTTCCAGATTTGTGTATTCCGGACTTAAACTATACTTAGTACCATCGGCAGGGTCGTTCGGATCCAAATTATTTTTCTTTTCCCATTCATCCGGCATACCGTCACCATCGGTATCGACTAAAGTTACTTCCGATTTATATTCCGGCCATCCTCCTACATCCGATGGCTGGTCTATCATGCCGTTGGTGCTACCGTGGGAACCTTCATAAGTATAATTACCTTTGCGGGTTTCTTCTACAATGCGTTTGTCTATTATGTCACGACGATACGAAGCACCGGCATATTCGAGCACGTCTTTATATGCTTTTTTCGCAGATTGCAAGGAAGTACGTTCGGCTATATTGAAAGCTTTAGAGGACAACAACTTTTTTTCAGGTGCAAAGTCTTTCTTGATTACCAGTCCGTAGGTATTGTCTCTGTTCACTTTGTAAAGAGCTTCTTTTTGTTTGTCGGTGAGTTTGGAACAAGTAGGGTCCATATAATTACCATTAAAGTAGAATATACCGTGGACACCGGCTTCATTCTTATTCGTTCCATCGTCGGCGTATGCGGTAAACAAACGTTTAAAAGAACCTTTTGTAGCGCTGAAAGGTCCCGGTTTATAATAGTTGTTAATGAAATTGTAGGAACCTCCTTCGCCGGCATAAGCTCCGTCACTACCATAATTATAGATTACATTATTGAATAAATCAACTTTTTCTTCTTCCGGTTTACCAGTATAGCGGCTTCCGCAAAGACGAGGAGTACGGTTGGTGTGATGAGCCAATAAGTTGTGATGAAAAGTTGCAGTCTGTCCTCCCCAAATGCCTCCATAGCCGTGAGCTCCTTTTTCATGAATGGAGTTGGCAAGGCTTTCGCTGATGATGCACCATTGGAGAGTGAAATTGCGATTATTATAAAAAGTGGCGCATTCATCGGTACTCCAACTCATGGAGCAGTGGTCAATGATAATATTTTGGTGGTTTTTGATGCCGTTCATAGCGTCGTCTCCTTTTTGTTTGATGTCAACTCCCATGCGTGAGCGGATAAAACGGACAATTACATTGTCGGCTTGAATGGAGAAAGTATAGTTTTTTAGGCAGATACCGTCACCTGGAGCTGTTTGTCCGGCAATGGTTAGGTCTCCATTGTTGACTCTCAGAGGTTTTTGCAGCTCTATGATTCCGTCTACTGCAAAAACGATTGTGCGAGTACCTTTTTGGTTGATAGCCCAACGGAAAGTTCCTTCGGAACCGTCATCGGCTAGTGAAGTCACTATATATACAGTACCTCCGGCACCTCCTGTTGTATACTTTCCGGCACCATCTGCTCCGGGAAAAGCTATAATTTTGTTTCGATCAGGGGTCGGATAGTCTTTCTTCTCATTATTGACACTTTTATTATCCTGTATATCAATGGATATATAGGTTGTCGCACTTACCATTATAGGTATAGTGAGTAAAATGCACAGTGCTGCCGGTAGTTTTTTATTCATGCTCTTTCTTTAGTTGATTATTGTTTTGATATGGAACTTTATTCTGATTTTCGTTTTAATGGCGTAAAGGTATGAATATTTAGGTAGCTACGTGTGTAATAATTGTTATTCGCATAGTATTTATTGTTATTTGAAACTTGTCTTTTTTTTAATTCAACCATAATTAATCAACAATAAATACAAAGTGAAAAACAAATATTGCACATGAGTATATTTCTGTTTCCATACTTTTGTGAGGTGAACTCGTTCGTAATAAAAAGGATAATCACTTTAAACTATCAGGAACATGAAAAGACTAATAAAAGGACAACTTGTTATTTGGGTTTATAAAGAAAATATATTGGGAATTATATTGTCGGCTTTCTTTTTTGGGGGAGTAGTTGCCTGTTCATTCGAACAGGCAACAGAAAAACAGTTGACAGATGAATCGGGGCTACCGGAATATCCTACCCCCGACCGTACCACCATTGTTGCTTTTCCGGGAGCTTATGGTGCCGGAAAGTATACAACAGGAGGTGCGGGAGGTACTGTATATATAGTGACTTCATTAGCTGATGATGGGGCGGTGGGTACTTTACGTCATGCTATACAGCAGAAGGGAAGACGTACAATAGTCTTTGCAGTCGGAGGAGTGATCGAATTGCAGAAACAACTAGTTATCACCAACGATGACATTACTATTGCAGGTCAAACAGCTCCGGGTAAGGGAATCTGTTTGAAGGACAACACTTTGCGGGTGAATGCCAATAATGTAATTATTCGTTTCCTCCGTTGTCGTATGGGAGATGAAAAACGAATAGAGGATGATGCGATGAATGGTTATCAGAATAATTATCCCGGAAAGCAGAATATTATTATTGACCATTGTTCCATGAGTTGGAGCACTGATGAATGTGCCTCATTTTATGGGAATACTAATTTTACAATGCAGTGGTGTATTCTCAGCGAAAGCTTGTGGCATTCGATACATGAAAAAGAGGCTCATGGTTATGGTGGAATATGGGGTGGCTCACCTGCCACATTCCATCATAATTTGTTGGCTCATCACAGTAATCGGACTCCGCGTCTTTGTGGAAGTCGTTATTCGAATCGGGCAGATGTGGAAAAGGTGGACTTATGTAATAATGTAATTTATAATTGGACTAATGAAGGTGCTTATGGAGCTCAGGGAGGTTATTACAATATTATGAACAACTATTATAAACTAGGTCCTGCTTCCGCCAAGGATAAAACTCATGCACGTTTTTTCACCGCTTATATAGATGATGGAAAGAATGCCCAAGATGCCGGAGTATTTGGTTACTTTTATGTGAATGGCAATATAATGGACAATACATGTGTGGACTTGTCAGGCGAACAGCAGAAGGAGATTGCCAGCGCCAACGCCAATAATACTTCTTCTACTGCATTCAAGGTAAAGAATGACGAAAGAACATCTTCTGACTTATTGTTGGACATGCGCATTGATATCCTTTCTGATTACAGTTTTATGCAATCTGCTACAGACGCTTACGAAACTGTGCTGGCGTATGCAGGGGCATGGACATGTGGCTGGAAGGATAATAAGTATATCATTCCGGAGCGAGATAAGATTGATAGGCGTATTGTAAGTGAAACTGCTAATGGTACTTATAGTACTAATGCATCTAAAGGTGGTGGATATGGTTTGATAGACAGTCAGGAGGATACTATAGAAAAGTGGGACGAATATATAACTGAAACCTCTTCTCTTGTCGATACAGACAAGGACGGTATACCGGACGGATGGGAAATAGCAAAAGGCTTAAATCCTAATGATGCGTCTGACGGGGCAAAGTATAATTTGAGTGCTGCTTATACAAATCTAGAGGTGTATCTGAATGGCTTGGTGGAGAATACTTTTCCGGCAAGTCATTCCAAATAATTGTTTTTTAATGATTAGATTTCTTAGTTCTATTTGCTTGTGAAAGCAGGTAAAACAATGAGTATTATGATAAGTTTCATCGGTTTTTATCCGGTATTCATCGGATTATTGACCGTAAATCAGCAGAAAAGCCTGTAAAAGCATAAAGAAATGGCGTATCTTTGAACCATTAATCAATTAATAATAGAAATAATGGAAGAGAAACAAAAAACTTTGTCTGCTACAGGCTTTTCCGGTAAATATCTGGTAGCTTCACTTTTTATCCTTTCGGGGATACTACTGTTTGCCCGCAATATGGGATGGATTACTGCTGAATTGTTTAGCACGATAGTATCCTGGTATTCTCTTTTTATTATATTAGGTATATATTCGATGATACGTCGCCATTTTGTAGGAGGAATAATTCTTTTGTTGATTGGTGTCTATTTCTTATTGGGTGGGCTTTCATGGTTGCCTGAGAATTCTCAGGCAATGGTCTGGCCTCTTGCTTTGATAATAGCGGGTGTTTTGTTGATTTTCAAATCCCGAAGAAGAGGGCCTTGGTCTCATAGCCATATGGCACATCATCGCAAGGAATGGATGAAACGGAGAGGTCTGGGTATGAACTTTAAAGAAGAACAGCAACAATGCGAGTCTGTCGATGGCTTTTTGCATTCGGAAAATGTTTGGGGAGCGGCACGTCATGTCGTACTTGATGAGCTATTCAAAGGAGCTATTGTTCGTACTTCGTTCGGGGGTACAGTTATTGATTTGCGTCATACCCATATTGCGTTGGGAGAAACTTATATCGATCTGGACTGTAGCTGGGGAGGAGTTGAGATTTATGTTCCTTCCGATTGGAAAGTAGTATTCAAATGTAATACTTTCTTCGGTGGCTGTGATGATAAACGTTGGCATAACGGGGATATTAACTATGAGAGCATATTAGTAGTTCGAGGTACGCTTTCTTTTGGAGGTCTGGAGATAAAAGACTAGTGTATGAAAGCACATCCAATTATAGATTACCCTTATCGTTGGATTCCGATACTGCTGCTTTTGCTGGTGTTGGTTGCGGCTCAGGTAGCATTAGTCTGCCTATACACCGGAGCTGATTACCTTCCTGCCTTGGTAGATGGGATAGCAACGATGGGTTGGTTAGCTGCCTTAGCCTATCTGGCATGGTATGTTGTCGGGCTCGTTTCGTTGTTGCAGACAGATATTATCATGATAGTGGTAGGAAGTCTGCTTTGGCTGGCAGGTTGTTTTATGGTTTGTGATAGTATGGTACGGATAGCAGGTATATCCTATATCCCTTTTACACAGACAATCCCTTTCCGGTTATTGTTCGAGTTACCGGTTCTGATTGCGGTAACTCTTTGGTATCGTTTGATTACCGCTAAAGAAGAAGTTTTGAATCAGGAACTTGAAAAAGAACTGATTGCGCATCAGGTAGTTGAGGCACCGGTGGAAGTTCCGGCTGGATTAATTGATCGAATCACAGTGAAAGACGGTTCACGTATTCATTTGATTAAAGCGGATGAACTAATCTACATACAAGCTTGTGGTGATTATGTGATGTTAATCACTCCTTCAGGAGAATACCTGAAAGAACAAACTATGAAATATTTTGAAACGCATCTGCCGCCTGAAACATTTGTTCGTGTTCATCGTTCGACTATTGTCAACGTAACACAGATATCACGGGTTGAACTGTTTGGGAAAGAAACATATCAATTATTACTAAAAAACGGGGTTAAGCTCCGGGTAAGCCTTTCCGGTTACAGATTATTGAAAGAAAGACTGGGATTATAAAACTGATTTTATGACTGAAGATAAAACTTTCATTTATTAATCAAAAATAAGCATACATATACTATTGTTTAGTATCCTCATATAAAATCCTCTTTATATTCTGGTTAAAGAATACAAAGAGGATTATTTTATTGACGTGAGTTGCATGGGGTATGGTGAGATGAAATCATAATTGGGGAATAAATTGCACAATACTTTCACAAGTGTCCTCCCGTCAATGCCTAAAATCAAGACAAATCTAGTTAAATAGTTTCTCCTTTTGCAATATTTATTAATTTATCTTATGGTATTTATGATTATTTTAATATATTGAAGATATTTTGGGGCATCTTTTTTTACCTCGCTAATTTTTCTTATGTTTGTAGATTAAATAATGAATGAACAGTAATGAATATGTCAACTCATCTTCTATATAATGATTTTCCAACTTTTCTGCGTAAGTATTTTCCCTATAAAGTACAAAAGATTTCGTTGAACGCGGGTTTCACTTGTCCTAACCGTGACGGGACGAAAGGGTGGGGCGGTTGTACCTATTGTAATAACCAGACCTTTAATCCTGATTATTGCCGGACAGAGAAGTCGGTCACTGCTCAGTTGGAGGAAGGTAAATGTTTCTTTGCCCGTAAATATCCTGAAATGAAATATCTGGCCTATTTTCAGGCATATACTAATACATATGCAGAGTTAGAAGGATTAAAACGTAAATATGAGGAAGCGTTGGAAGTAGAAGACGTAGTGGGGTTGGTGATTGGTACTCGTCCGGATTGTATGCCGGAAGGGTTGTTGCGCTATCTGGAGGAATTGAACAAACACGCTTTTCTAATGGTAGAATACGGTATTGAGAGTACTTGTGATAGAACTTTGCAGCGCATAAACCGCGGACATACTTATGAGGATACCGTAGAAACTGTCGGGCGGACGGCTGCTTGTGGCATTCTCGTAGGCGGACATATCATTCTAGGACTTCCGGGAGAAACATCTGACGCTATGGTGGCGCAAGCGGGAATCCTGTCTGACCTTCCTTTGTCAACTCTTAAAATTCATCAGTTACAGTTGATTCGCGGGACCCGTATGGCGCACGAATATGATATAAACCCGGCGGATTTTCATCTGTTCACGGAGGTAAACGAATATATTGATCTGGTGATTGACTATGTCGAACATCTTCGTCCGGATATGGTTGTAGAACGTTTTGTCTCTCAATCTCCTAAAGATTTATTAATAGCTCCGGACTGGGGATTGAAAAATTATGAATTTGTAGTACGTTTGCAAAAAAGAATGAAAGAAAGAGGTGCTTATCAAGGGAAGAAGTACAGGGATTCGGAAAAAAGAATTATTTTTGCAGGTGATAAATTTGCCACTGAATAATTACCTGTTTTTTAGAGGAAGCCGGTGGTGAAAGTGAAATTAATAAAGTTGAAGAATGGAGAAAACAAGAATTAAAGGAAATGTCCACTACGTGGGAGTGAATGACCGTAATAAACACCGTTTTGAAGCGATGTGGCCGTTGCCCTATGGAGTTTCGTATAACTCTTATCTGATTGATGATGAAATGGTGGCATTGGTGGATACAGTAGACATCTGTTATTTTGAAGTATACCTGCGTAAGATCAAGCAAGTGATCGGTGAACGTCCTATCAATTATTTAATAATAAATCACATGGAACCGGACCATTCCGGATCTATCCGATTGATAAAACAGCATTATCCGGAGATTATTATCGTGGGTAATAAGCAGACATTCGGCATGATTGAAGGTTTCTACGGTGTGACCGGGGAACAATATCTGGTGAAGGACGGAGATTTTTTGGCTTTAGGTCGCCATAAACTGCGCTTTTACATGACCCCTATGGTGCATTGGCCGGAAACGATGATGACATTTGATGAGACTGACGGAGTTCTTTTCTCTGGCGACGGCTTCGGATGTTTCGGTACAGTAGACGGTGGCTTTCTGGATACCCGTATTAATCTGGATAAGTATTGGGGAGAAATGGTTCGTTACTATTCTAATATCGTAGGTAAATACGGAAGTCCTGTACAAAAGGCTTTGCAGAAACTTGGCGGACTTCCTATTTCTGCTATTTGTTCTACTCATGGACCGGTGTGGACAGAAAATATAGCTAGAGTGATCGGTATATATGATCGTTTGAGCCGTTATGACGCTGATGAGGGAGTAGTTATCGCATACGGAAGTATGTATGGAAATACAGAACAAATGGCTGAGGCTATTGCCGAAGAACTTTCTGCACAAGGAATCAAGAATATCGTAATGCATAATGTTGCTAAGAGCCATCCTTCCTATATTATAGCAGATATTTTCCGTTATAAGGGATTGATTATTGGTTCTCCTACATATAGCAATCAGATTTTCCCGGAGGTAGAATCATTGCTTTCAAAGATTCTGGTGCGTGAGGTGAAAGGACGTTATCTGGGTTATTTCGGTTCTTTCGCATGGGCAGGTGCTGCGGTGAAACGTATGGCAGAGTTTGCAGAAAAGAGTAAATTTGAACTGGTAGGCGATCCGGTAGAGATGAAGCAGGCGATGAGGGATATTACCTACACTCAATGCGAGAATCTGGCACATGCCATGGCAGAGCGCTTGAAGAAAGACCGTTAAAACAGTGAATAAGATTATTAATTTATTAACTAACCTATAAAACAATCGACTTATGAGACTTATTATTCAGCCGGACTATCAGTCCGTATCTCAGTGGGCTGCACATTACGTTGCTGCAAAAATAAAAGTTGCCAATCCAACCCCTGAAAAACCGTTTGTATTGGGTTGTCCTACCGGATCTTCTCCTCTGGGCATGTACAAAGCTTTGATCGATCTGAATAAGAAAGGAATCGTTTCCTTCCAGAATGTAGTAACATTCAATATGGATGAATATGTAGGACTGCCGAAAGAACATCCGGAAAGCTATTATTCTTTTATGTGGAATAACTTCTTCAGTCATATTGATATCAAGGCTGAAAATACGAATATCCTGAATGGCAATGCTCCTGACCTGGATGCAGAATGTGCACGTTACGAAGAAAAGATTAAGTCTTATGGCGGTATCGACTTGTTCATGGGTGGTATTGGTCCTGATGGACATATCGCTTTCAATGAACCGGGTTCTTCATTGACTTCACGTACTCGTCAGAAAACATTGACTACGGATACAATCATTGCTAACTCTCGTTTCTTTGACAATGATATCAATAAAGTGCCTAAAACTGCTTTGACAGTAGGCGTGGGTACTGTTCTTTCTGCCAAAGAAGTGATGATTATCGTGAATGGACACAACAAGGCCCGTGCACTGTATCATGCCGTAGAAGGTTCTATCACTCAGATGTGGACAATCAGTGCATTGCAGATGCATGAAAAAGGTATTATCGTATGTGATGATGCTGCGACTGAAGAATTGAAAGTAGGAACTTACCGTTATTTCAAGGACATTGAAGCTGGTCATTTGGATCCGGAATCTTTGATTAAATAATATAGAACAGACTCTATAAATAATGGGCTGCATCAATGTTGAATTGATAGCAGCCCATTTTGTAATGAATTCTGTCGAAGAAACTAACTTTCTTCTAACCAACCTTTTCCCTGACGAACAATTTCCGGTTCATCCTCTGTGCATTTTACTACCGTTGAAGGTTCTATTCCTCCGATACCTCCGTCAATAACTAGATCCACTATATCGCCAAACTTTTCATCGATTAGTTCGGGATCGGTTATATATTCCAGATCCTCATCTTCATCGTATGGCAAGGTGGTGGTCATTATCGGAGCGTCCAGCAGACGGGCAATTTCCCGGATAATATTGTTGTCCGGCATACGGATGCCTACCTCTTTCCGGTTACGGAAGATTTTGGGCAGTCGGTTTGTTCCGTTCAGGATGAAAGTAAACGGTCCCGGAAGATTATGTTTCATAAGTTTGAAGACGTTATTGTCCACCTTGGCATATTCGCTGATACTACTCAAGTCATAGCAGATGATAGACAGATTGTTTTTACGTGGGTCTATCTCCTTGATACGGCAGATGCGTTCGATAGCACGCTCTTTCAGTCCATGACAGCCGATAGCGTACATCGTATCAGTAGGATAAATGATAAGTCCGCCATCATTCAGAATGTCGATAATCCGTTGTAAGTCCTGCGGATTGTTATTTTTATCATATAGCTTCAGAAGCATAATCTCTTTTCCTTATTTTTTTATTTAAGTTTCTTCTTCAAGAAGTCCAATGCCTTCTCGGCCACCTTTTCCGTTACTTTCTGTTTGATAGAATCTTTGTTGGCACTGGCAGCAGAGTCAAGTCCGAGTTTCTGGCCTAATTTGCTGATAGCCTCATCGGCTACTGCTTCCACAGCCTGATTGGCCATACTCTTGGTATCGACACTGACTTTAGGTGAAGTGAACGAACCTCCGATTCTCAAATCAAGAGTCATTAGTTTGGAGATATTACCGGCAGATGCAGGAAGTTTAATCTTTCCTGTGTAATCGATAGTCTGGTCGAGACCCGTGCTACCGGAAAGATTCAGGTTGTAGTCTCCCATTTGAATATCGAACGGTTTTGTTTCTACCCGTCCATCTTTGATGATGAAGTCCAGCGTCATATCTTTTACTTTCATCTCTTTCAGGCTAGGTTGCTTAACCGCATCAGCTATTTGATCGATAGCTTTCACACCACTTAGGCTAAGGTCGCGTGTGGAGAGGTTGCCGTCTCCCTGCATTGTATTCAATATGGGGCTCATGGCTGCGTCCAAATCCGTCAACACGTTGATACTGCCGGAGAAGTTCCCTTTCAGATTTTCAAAGATAGGAGCCATTTTCTGCACCATATCCAGTTCCTTGTAAGCTTGTGCAAAACCTATATTCGTCAGTTTGAATCCAGCTTTTAACTCAGGTTTCTTGGCATCGGCGGTGGAATAATATCCGTTCATCACAACATTTCCTCCCATAGTGCTCATAGACAGATTTTTCATGTCTACTTTACCGTCTTTGACAGTAAGCTTACCGTTCATATTGTTGAAGGACATCTTGTCAAACAGTACTTGTTTCAGATTAGCGTCCATTTGGAAGTCGATGTTGCGGGGAACTTCAACAATTCCCGTGGAACTAACGGAATCCGTAGTTGTTACATCACCGGACGAAGACATTTCTTCACCCGTAGCCGACATGAAATCATTCAGATTGAAATAGTTGGAACGGATATTCAGACTTCCTTTCAAGGTAGTGCCTTTCAACGCATAACCGATATAGTTTTCGAACCGGCTGTCGGCAGTAATGTCATTCTTACCGATGTTGACGGTTGTTTCGCTCAACTGAAGATATTTGGGTGTAAACGTAAAGAGTGATTTCTTAATTTCTACATCCGGCATATCCTGCATTTTAAGTTTCATGTCTGTTAAACCAATCGTTCCAGCAGCCAGTATGCGGTCGTATTGTTCCTTTTCGATAGATGAAAGGCGCCCGGACATTTGCATATCAGCGTCGATTGTTCCGTTTAGTTCCATATCTCCAAGCGGATATACTTGTTTGATCATACCAAGGTTAAGAATTCCTTTTGCTTCCACTTTGAAGTCAGGATCGCTGACCGGCGTTTTCACGTAGGCAGTCAGACTGAACGGGTTACCTGCCAGGCGGAAGCTAAACGGGTTAATATCCACCGTCGTCAGGTCGATATTTCCTCCCGGATTCTGTACGTTGGCATTGATGTTAATTTGGTCTACTCCTGCCGGTAAAGCCGGATAGCGGAACATGGCATTTTTGACTTGCATATCGACATTGAACGCAGGTACGGTATCTCCTAGCAGGGTGCCTTTGGCTGTTGCGTTCAGTGTGGCGGTTCCGTCGGTTTTCAGGCTGGAAAATTCGGTGGCATAGATAGCCGGGATTAGCGAAAGGATTTCTTTGAAACCTATATCGTTGGTATTGAGTTTCAAGTCCATGTCGATAGCCGGGTCTTTCAAGGCTACCCAGCCGTCAATACCTGCCTGAATAGCGTTGAGGCGAATGGTGTTATCCTTTAATGTGTACTTGTTATTGGCCAGATCGGCGTCCACATCCATTTCAGCGGAGATGTTGGCATTCGCCAAGAAAGGAATCCCGTTCATCTTGTAAGTCAGGGATTTTGTTTCCGCTTCCAGTTTCAGTGTGGTGCGTTCACTCCCTAAGTCTCCGGCGCAGGTTGCGTTAAAGTCTTGGATGTCAGCATACATCTTTCCTTGTTGGTCATCATAAATCAGATTCATGTTTTTTATGACGAAACGTTGGAGTTTCACTTTGAAAGGGGAAGATTCTTCTTCTGCAGCGGGAGTCTCGGCAGCGGCTGTCGTATCCGGTTCCATAATGTTCCAGTTGGCACGTCCGTCCGGCAACACAATGGCATGCAGCTTTGTGTCTTCGATGAATATTTTGGTAATATCGTAACCGCTATCTCCGAAAAGAGAGAATAAGTTGATGGCGGCGGTAACTTCTCCGGCTTGTACAAGGGTATCATTGGCAAATTCACCAGTGCCTTTTAGCCAGAAATCTTCGAGAGTGACAGAAGCCTGTGGAAAGTTGCGGAACAGGCTAATGTTAAGTTTCTTAAAGTCAAATTGCGCATTGAGCATCTTGTTGCCTTCTGTTTTTACAATATCGGCTATCTTACCTTGGAAGGCGAAAGGAAGAAGGAGCATTAGAATGATAATTACTCCTACGGTGATAGCTGCGATTTTCAAACCTTTTTTCATTTGCTTCTATTTTAAGAGTCTGATAATATGTAAGGAACAAAACTAATAAAACTTTTTGATAATAAGGGATAAAAGAGATTTTTTTAGGGATTCTTATTTTAAAATTAGGGGAATCCAAAGCACGGAATTATGGCAGGGAGTGGTTGAGGCAATGGCTCTTCAAGGGTTGTAGTGGAGGAGATTCGTTCTTCGGTGAGTAACGGTCTCTTTCTCGGTGAGGAACAGTGTATTGGTCAGTGAGGGAAAAACGGTCGGTTCCCGTTTCCTCCCTTTTGTATATATTTATTGTTTTTTCTTTTTCTTCAGTTCCTCTGCAATTCTCCATTGTAACGCAGCTTCCACTTCCTTTCCGGCTTTCAGCAAAGCGTCTCCAAAAAGTTCGTGTGCACCGGCGTGTTCCGGTTTCAGACTTGTAGCCTTATCCAGATCAGCGATTGCACCTTCTGTGTTTTCTGTTTTCAACCGGAGTTTTCCCCGGTTATAGACAGCTTTAAAATTTGCCGGATGAAGGTTTACTGCGGTATTAAAGCAATTTTCAGCGTCGAAATAATCTTTATTATTGAATAAAGTAATTCCTTTACGTATCCATGCGTCTATGTAGTTTGGATCGAGGCTGAGCGCTTTATCGTAGTTGGCAAGGGCAGCACGTATATCATGTGCTTGGGTGATACATTCGTTTCCCATTAACAGATACTCATGGGCGTATTGGCGTAGGCGTTCCTGTTGTTCCCGCATCTGTTCCTTGAGCTTTTTATTCTGTTCTTTCAGGGTGTTGATAATGCCGAGTTTTCGGCGAATCAGGCGGCGGGGAACAGGTTTTTCAATATCGTAGCGGGAATGGATGGCACGGAAGAATTGTTCTAGACATTCCTCCATATCACCTTTATTGAAAGCGCGGGCGGCTGCGGCATATTGCACATCGGCCTGTGCCTGTTTCAATGCCTTGTCAATAGCTTGCCGGTTATTAAATCGTCCGGCGAAGTTGACGATTTCCGGACGGACGAAAATATCTGCCCGGTTAATAGGCTTTTTGAGTTGGATACCATCCAGAGAAGTACAACGGCTGAGTGCGACATACGCTTGTCCACCGGCAAATACTCCTCCAGTGAAGTCGATTACCACCCGGCTGAAAGTCAGGCCCTGGCTCTTATGAACTGTAATTGCCCAAGCCAACCGGATAGGATATTGAGTGAAACTACCTAATACTTCTTCCTCGATCTCTTTCGTTTTTTCGTTGTAGCGATAACGGATATTGCGCCATGAATCCCGTTTAACGTCACATTCTTTCCCGTCATCAGTGATAACGTATATCGTTTCTTCTTCTTCATCAATACCGGCAATGACGCCAATAGTGCCATTTACCCAACGACGGTCAAAGTCATTCTTGATAAAGATAATTTGTGCACCGGGTTTTAGCACTAGCTCTTGTGAGGTGGGTAAACTACTTTCGGGAAAATCTCCTTCGATAACTCCTTCAAAAGTAATCGATTCTCCCGGAAGCTCGGCCAGTTTTTTTTCGTTGATTGAATCTACCGTATCTCTTCGGGTAGCAAGCGTGATATACATATCCGCTTCTGATTCTTCAATCTGGCTTCCATATCGGGTATTCAACAGTTGGAGGTCGGCTGCTCCGGCAGTATTAGTACGAATGTGGTCAAGTACACCGACAAAAACCGGATCAGTCTGCCGGTAAACCTTTTGCAGTTCGATAGAAACTAAATCTATCTGACCGAATACTCTTGCTGAGAAAAAGTAAGGAGTAGGATAGAAACGGTTCAGTATTTCCCGTTCATCATTCTTCACGACAGGTTCCAATTGGAAAACGTCGCCTACCAATAGTAACTGTTTTCCGCCGAAAGGTTCGCGCAGATTATGAGAATATACCCGTAAGATGCGGTCGATTGCATCAATGATATCCGCCCGTACCATGGAAATTTCGTCAATGATGACCAGTTCTATCTGTTCCAATAACTTGCGGTGCGGCTTCGTATATTTGAAGAACTCATGGATACGACCGCGTTGCAGACTTAAATTGGGATCGTCCGGCAATAGCGGATAAAAAGGGAGTTTGAAGAAACTATGCATCGTACTTCCTCCGGCATTGATTGCAGCAATTCCGGTCGGAGCAAGTACAACATATTTCTTTTTGGTATGCTCGCAGACATAACGCAGAAATGTAGATTTTCCCGTACCCGCTTTCCCGGTCAGAAAGACCGACTGTCGGGTGTACTGAATCAGATTCAGTGCATCCTGAAATGCGGCATTGTCAGTGTCTACGCTCATCTTCGTATTTGCTTGTCTCAAATAATTCCGAAATGTTTCATTGCTTTGCTGATTCCGTCTTCGTCAATCGGAGCCGTCACATAGTCGGCGGCAGCTTTCACATCCTCTTTGGCTTGTCCCATGGCAATTCCGATAGCAGCATGGCGAAGCATACTGATGTCATTGCCTCCGTCACCGAATGCCATAGTCTCTTCCAGTTTCATATCGAAGTAACGGATGATTTCGTCAATGCCTTTCTGCTTGGTATCCCCTTTGGCCGTAATATCGGCAAATGCCGGGAACCAACGCCCTACTTCACAAGTAGGGATAGACGGGCGGATCTCCTTTTCTTCTTCTTCCGTGATGAAAGGTGTCATCTGGATCACCTCCTTGCTTGTTGCTTCCTCGAACGAAACAGTCGGAATAACATTCACGTGCAGGAAATCATAGAATATCTTTTTTACCATGTCGTTAGGCTGGCAAACGGATATGTTGTGTTCCTCCACAAAGATACACGGTACTCCTTTTTTCTCGCAGAAAGCAGCCATTGCTTTTACTTCCTCCTGTGGAATAGCGCTTTTGTAAATAACTTGTTCTCCGACAAAACAATAGGCTCCGTTCATGGTTATATATCCATCAATGAGATTTCTGTCTTGCAATTCGGAAAGGTTGTTGATAATGGCTTTCGGGCGTCCGGTAGCGATAAATATTTTGAGCCCTTTTGCGTGGGCTGCCTCCAATGCCTCAATGGTAGAAGGCGGGATACGGTGAGTTTCAAAACTGACCAGCGTTCCGTCTATGTCAAAAAATAGAGCTTTCGTCATAAATTCCTTTTTGAATTGAGTACAAATGTACTACTTTTATTCCAAAAGTTAAAATATAACCAGATATTTTATGTATAATTCTGATAATCAGTTGTTTGTTCGGGTTGTGTCACCTTTAATCCTGAAAAATAACCATAATAATTAACCCTGAAAATTAATCATTATGCTGAATTATGAGTAAATATTTTTTTTGATTTTAGACCGGATTTTAATCTGTTTAATTCGGATACAAAGAGAGCGACTACAATCTATTATACTGTAGTTTATTTTATCTGTAGTATGGTATATGATGGTCTAAGATGGAAATTGTTGCAATAAAAAACAAAAAAAACATGTTTAAACGTTTTTAATACTATATTTTTTCTAATTTTGTGGCTTTCTGCCCAAGGAGTGTATAAATTGGACAGTAGGCCCTTTTTGTGGGGAAATATTGAGTGGGAAATATTTAGTGGGAAATAAATGATGGTATATGTGATGAGAAATGGTCGCAGGGTAATAGTTGCGTTATCATTTCTGTTATTATGTTGTGGTGTACATGTGCACGCACAACGGGTGGCTGTGAAGACAAATGCATTGGGTTGGCTGACCGCCAGTCCGAATGTAGAAGCAGAATTTGTATTGGGTAGTCATGTCTCCTTGAACATAGGGATTGCTGCGAATCCAATCAGTACAGACAACTTTAAAACGACTTTCACGCATTTTCAGCCTGAAGTTCGTTACTGGCTAAATCGTCCGATGGTGAGCCATTTTCTTGGAATCACCGCTTTCGTGAATAATTTTAATATGATGGTAAAAGATGTGCATCACAAAGGTGATGCATACGCCGCCGGTTTGACCTATGGATATGTATGGGTGCTGGGCGATCATTGGAATATCGAAGCAACTGCCGGAGTGGGTGTGTTGCGTTACCGTCAGTTCAAGTATGATAAGGGTATTCCGAAACCGGATGCGGTCAACGATAGTAAGACCACCATTGCACCTGTTAAACTGGGGGTATCCTTTGTGTATATTATTCGATAACGAACATTAGCTAGTCAGAAAAGAGAATGAAAATCAATTTGAAACGTGATAGATTAACAGGTATACTTCTCGTGGCGATGATGTTCGTCGGCATGAATGTATCCGCCCAACGGATCCGTGTGCAGGGGCATATCACAAACCCGCAGGGAAAAAGTGTTCCGAATGTGAATGTGCTGAATCCGGTCAATGACGAACGTATAGAAATGTCCGACGAGGATGGCCGTTACAGTGTCTTAGTTGAGAAAAACGGCTCGTTGAAGTTTACATGTGTCGGTTATGAAGACAAAACAGTGAAGGTGGCAGGAAAGCAAATTTTGAATGTAGTATTGAAAGATGCCGTCATCGAGCTGAACGAAGTAACGATTACTTCCAAAGTGAAGGACAAAGTGATTCCGGAACCTACGGACATCGAAATCAAGGGTAATTATTTCCATCTGAAAACCCGTGTCCCGGTGCCTAAGGAGATGTTTAACTCGCATCGTCGCTTGGTATTGCAGCCTTCCATTTATGATGTGACACTGAAAAAGCGTCTGTTGATGCGTCCTGTTGTATTCGACGGGGATACTTATAATACAACGCAAAATCGAATGTACGATTATGATATAGATAAAGACCCTTTACATGATTACATCCGTGTGAAAACGACTTCTTCACGCTAGGGGGATATTATTGCTTACCATGATTCTATCTATATAGAATATCTGCAACATGACTACCGTGCAGATGTGCATTTGGCAATGGAGAATTACAGGAATATCATTTATCGTGACTCTTTCTCCATTGCACGCGGAACGGTCAACCCACTTCGTTTTTTGGAGTATAAATTCTCCGCTTTCAGCCTGACGGATGAGAAATATCTTCCGAAACCTGTGATGCAGTTGCGGGATACGAAAGGCGAGGTAAACTTGACCTTTTTGGTAGGTAAAGCCGACCTGGATGATAAGAATCCACAGAATCAAGTGGAACTAAACCGATTGAATCAGGAATTACGTAGTATTGAGACGAACCCGGATGCCTCTTTGAAGAGTTTTCATATTACGGGGGTGGCTTCGCCGGACGGTTCTTACGAGACGAATCTTCGTCTGGCAAAATTGCGTACGGATAAAGCCCTGGGACGTATACTGGCACAACTGGACCCGGAAACACGTAAACTGTTGGAAGTGAAATCGGATGCATCGGTTGCCTCCTGGAAGGAGGTAGCAGAATTGCTGAAAAAAAACTCCAAGCCGGAACTAGCTAAAGAAGTAGAGGATTTAATCAAACAATACGCAGCTACTCCTCATCGATTGAATGGGGTCTTGAAATCGAAACCTTTCTACAAGGAACTTGCGGCTACTTATTTGCCTAAATTGAGAAAGGTGCAATATACCTATGGTTATTCAATTTTCCGCTCTTTAACGGACTACGAGATTAGAGAACTTTACAGAAAGAATCCGAAGGAACTTACCCGTTTCGAATATTACCGTATGATTACGACGGCAAAAACTCCCGACGAGAGGGAAAAGTATTGTAGGGAGGCTCTTGAACTTTATGGTAACTTTACGTATGCAGCCAATGAACTGGCAGTAGTAATGATACAGAAAGATACTCCGGATTCAAATATTCTCGAACCGTTTGTCAGTAAATCGGCACCGGTGGAGTTATTATCCAATCAGGCTATTGCCTTGCTGCATGAAGGCAAATATACAAAAGCAGATTCAGTCTTGACATTGGTTCCCGAAGAAGCGGTTTCTGAAGATTTGCAGGCCATCGTTCAGGCATTGGCCGGTTATTATAATGATGCTTTCGAGAAGGTGGCGGCTACTAGTCCTTTCAATGAGGTGGTGATGCTATTGGCAATGAAGAAAAATCAGGAGGCATGGGATAAGATTTCCACCATGGAGGTAGAGACCGCCCGCGAATATTATATAAAAGCGATTGCCGCCAACCGCCTGGAGAAAATAGGTGATGCGATTATGAGCATTGAGAAGGCCCTTGAACTTGATCCTTCCTTATTGGAAGTAGCGAAGGTGGATGGTGATATTATTGACTTGCTGCCAGAAGAGCAGAAAATTAAATAATGATATATACAACAAGAGTAAACGATGAATATCTTCAGAATCAACAATAAATATGTAGCAGTGGCAATCTTCCTGATGCTTGCTGTTACCTTACGGGCACAGGATTATGGTGCATTGCAATATATGTTACAGAAACGCCCTGCAAATGAAAAGTTCGAGAGTAATAGATTCAATGAACATCTCTTTTTCTCTGCCGGAATAGGACCATACAGCTTGTTAACAAGTGGAGATAGTCAGGATGGAATGGGAATGACCGCCCATCTCTTTATGGGAAAGTGGATTACTCCGGTTCACGGACTTCGGATAGGGGTGAATTTGGGTTATCTGTCGTCGGGTATCTACGATTCTAAAATAAAAATGGGTGGCGGCAGCCTGGACTATTTGTTGAATATGTCCTCCCTGGCATACGGATACAATGCAAATCGTTGTTTTGAGTTAGTAGGGATTGCAGGTATAGAAGCCGGTTATTCTAAGGTGGGTGACAATAGCGATCGTTCCGAAAAGTATCCGGATTTGAAAGGTGGCGGTCAGCTTTATTATGGTGCTCATCTCGGTTTACAGGGAAATGTACGTCTTTCTTCTACATTGGATTTGTTTGTAGAGCCACGGATCGGATGGTATAATGACAGTTTTGCGTATACGGAAAATTGGAGAAACTATAAAATGGCTGGTTCAGTTCTGGTAGGTCTGACCTATATGCCTGGTGCTCCAATGGGAACTAAGATACATTTCGATGGTTTCGATAATAGCTCCTTCCTGAATCATATGTTTATCTCTTTATCCGGTGGTATCAGTACACTGAAAGTTCCGGGAATCAAGAATACGATTAAAGGATTAGGTCCCCAGTTCTCTGCCGGAATCGGTAAATGGTTCAGTCCTTCTTCCGGTCTGCGTTTGTCCGGGACAGTTGGGGTTTCGGACACCCCTTCGGGCAGCGCAAGCGGTTACTTTAAACATGTCGATCTGCATGCTGACTATCTGTTGAATATCAATAATGTTCTTTGGGGATATGATGAAGACAGAATATTTAGTCTGATCGGTATTGCCGGAGTTAATCTGGCAGGTACGAAAGGAGTGGATAAAACCGCCAAGTATGCTCCGGGAATAGGAGTCGGTGTGCAGGGAAGTTTCCGTATCAACCGTTCTGTGGATTTATTTATAGAACCTCGCCTCAATGTGTATAGTAAGAGATATGCAGGAGGTCGCGGAGTAGGTCGCAATACAGATCAGCTCAGAGAGTTGAATTTTGGCTTGACTTATCATACGATTGACCGTGCGGCACGTCCGAAGAACAGATTCTCAAGCAATCACATCGCAGACAATCTGTTTATGACTTCGGGAATTGGTGTGCAAATGTTCTTGAATAAGACGAACCTTGAAAACCTTGGTTCTTTAGGTCCGCAGGCTTCTGTTTCTATAGGTAAGTGGTTGAGCCCTTATTCCGGTTTGCGCCTCGTGGGTACAGGTGGATTTTTTACGAACTATGTAGTTCCAGGAAGTGTTAAAGCGGGCAAACTTAGACATGCCAGCGTCAGTGGCAGTCTTGATTACTTGTGGGGCATAATGTCTACCATGAGTGGATACAATCCCGATCGTATCTTTGATTTAATAGGTTCGGTAGGTATCAACCTTGCTTATACTTCCAAATCAGACCATAAATTCCAACCGGGTGTTAATGCAAGCATACAGGGATTATGGCATGTGAATGATTTTCTCGGTTTGTACATTGAACCGCAGATTCGCTTTTATGGAGATAAATTTATTGAAGGTAATCTGGGCTTTATGCAGAAAGACGTGATGGTAGGAGTCAATGCAGGTTTTCACTATCGCTTTGTTCCTTATTCAAAAACAGCCAATCGTAGCGTGTTTGGTCTGGATGACAAGCGTTACTTCATTTCCGGTGCACTTGGATTGGGTAGCTTGCTTGTAGCCAACAAAGACTTGGTGAAGAATGCAGGTGTAGAAGCAAAGGGAAGCATTGGTAAATGGTACACTCCGTTATCTGCATGGCGGGCAAATGGAACAATTATGTACAAGGCCAAAACGTCGTCAAAGATGAATCTCCATTATGCTGGTTTGGGTATGGATTATATGATAAGTCTGGCCACATTGGCAAAAGGATACAGCCCCAATCATGTGATAGATGTTGTTCCTTTTGTGGGAGTTACGGCCGGACTGGTACGCCGTTATGGTAAGTTCCGAGCAGTGCCGGGACTGGATGCTGGTGTGCAGGTAAAACTGAAGGTGGCTTCTTCTTTGTATCTGTACGCCGAACCTAAAATCGGTATCCGTACCGATACATACGATGGCTCCGAACAGGGAAGACCTGACCGTGTAACTTCCATGGTAGGTGGATTATTATACAGATTCAAAATGCCTACTTTTCAGTAAGAAAGAACTTTAATTTCTAGGTAAATCTCCTTTATTGTTCGTAATAGTCAATAAAGGAGATTTTTACATTGGTTATTTCTTCTATATTTTCCGTTATCAGTTTGTTAACTTGGGTGGAATAGAAAGTGTAATGAATAATAATTTTTCCCTTTTTCGAACTATACAATTCAATGGAAATCTCTATTTTTGTTCCCGGTTAGCAAAATGGGTTAAGTTCTGATTTAATTCTATGTAAGTGATTAATAATCAGTATTAATTATAAATATGCTACTTCTGTTTCACATAATATAAAAAAACATCATGCAGTATGAACTATAATTTTGATGAAATAATAAACCGTAAAGGTACGGATTCCGTAAAATGGGATGCCGTGGAAGGTCGTTGGGGACGCAATGACCTGATTCCGATGTGGGTGGCCGATATGGATTTCCGTACGGCTCCTTTTGTGATAGATGCTTTGAAGAAACGTTTGGAACACGAAGTGCTCGGATATACTTTTGCCTGCAAGGAATGGGCGGAGTCTATCATTAACTGGCTGAAAGAACGCCACGGGTGGACGATTAGCGAAGATATGCTGACATTTACTCCCGGCATTGTGCGTGGATTGGCTTTTGCCATCCATTGTTTCACGGAGAAAGGAGATAAAGTAATGGTCATGCCTCCTGTTTATCATCCTTTCTTTCTGGTAACACAGAAGAATGAGCGCGAAGTCGTGTTCAGTCCGCTGATATTGAAAGATGGCCAGTATCATATAGACTTCAACCGTTTCCGCAAAGATGTGCAAGGATGTAAACTGTTGGTTTTGAGCAATCCTCATAACCCGGGCGGACGTGTATGGACGAAAGAGGAACTTTCTCAAATCGCTGATATCTGTTATGAAAGCGGCACATTGGTTATTTCTGACGAGATTCATGCCGATTTGACCTTACCTCCTTACAAGCATTCCACCTTTGCTTTGATTTCAGAAAAAGCACGGATGAATTCACTTGTCTTTATGTCTCCGAGTAAAGCATTCAATATGCCGGGGCTGGCAAGTTCTTATGCAATTATTGAGAATGACGAACTTCGTCACCGTTTTCAGACCTATATGGAAGCAAGCGAGTTCAGTGAAGGGCATTTGTTTGCTTATCTTAGTGTGGCTGCCGCTTACAGTCACGGAACAGAATGGCTGGACCAGGTCATTGCCTATATACAGGGAAACATTGATTACACCGAACACTATCTGAAAGAACAGGTTCCCACTATCAAGATGATCCGTCCGCAAGCTTCTTATCTAATCTTTCTTGATTGCCGCGAATTAGGATTGAACCGGGAAGAACTGAATCGTCTGTTTGTGGAAGATGCTCATCTGGCTCTGAATGAGGGCACTACCTTTGGCAAAGAAGGCGAAGGTTTTATGCGATTGAATATTGCTTGTCCGCGTGCTACATTAGAACAGGCCTTGAAACAGTTAACGCAGGCGGTTAATAATAGATAGGATTATAAAGTTATAATCCGGTTATGATATTTTCAAAGTATTCTCTCCGTTATGAGAGAATCTCATTGCGACAAGAATAAAATTTGTCGCAATGGATTGCAAAAAAAACGTCTTATGGGCAGGAAACTCTTGACAAAGCCTTTTTGATTTTGTATATTTGTAGATCCAACTATCAATGGATAAAGGAAAAATTTAAAAATAATGAAAAATAAAATAGTGCAATATTATAACAATATAATAGTAGTTTCTTGCAGTAGTTAAGCTGTGAGGGGGGGCGTATAAACTAAAGGCTGCGAATCTTTATAGGGTTTGTAGCCTTTTTTGTTGCAAAAAATCATATTTCTATCCTTGATTTCGGAATTTATAGTTTATAATAAACTTGGATACCGTTTATAATAAACTCTTCAATAGTTTATTAAAAACGAAGAGATTGTTTTAATGAGAAGAGTCTGCTTTTTTCTTTTTTGTTATGGAATGAGATGTCCTTTATGGGAGATTTATAATGAAAAGTAAATGATGCAGATATGAATGTAATAGATTTGCATCTTTTTAGTATATATTTTTATTGATTAAATTAACGATATTTGATGTTTGCTTAAAAAAGAAGTGTATATTTGCAAATTATAAATAATTGTAATCTGGATCGTTTCAAAATGACCAAGCAATGTCGATAAAACCTGATATAAACCTGACGGTAGATGAGGATATAGTGCTATGGCATTCTATCAGTAGAGGAGATAAGAAAGCCTTCGATGACTTTTTTATGAAGTACTATACCTTATTATATGGGTATGGCCGTTATTATGTGTCAGCAGAAGACGCCAAAGAAGTGTTACAGGAATTGATGATGTGGCTATGGGAAAACAGGACGACTTTTGTGCCGGATACTACTTCCTCTTCTTTACGACAATATCTGATTACTTCTGTCAAACGTAGGTGCTTTAATATACTTCGGAGACAAGAAAAGGAAATGCTTGAAGAATCATCGTGGTTTGAGCAAGAGCAGGATGCTTTTTATGAGTTTATAGATTTATCCGTTGTCAATGAACTGCAATCACTTATCCAAGAGGCTATTGACGAATTACCGCCTTCCTACCATCAGGCTTTCGCTATGCATCGCTTTCAAAACAAAACCCGTCAAGAGATAGCCGAAGCATTGCAAGTGTCCATTAAGACTGTTGATTACCGCATTCAGCAGTCTCTCAAAATTCTGCGGGAGAGATTGAAAGATTATCTTCCCATATTGGTTATTTACGGTTTTATGTTATAATCTCCCTCCCTTCTTTTTTTCATCTGCTAAGTTTTTTATCGAACAGCAATAAAAAAATCATTTTTTGTTTAGTACATCCTCCGGTTTCTGTGTATTGTATATGTAGGCGGGTAATAAAACGTTTACGATGTCAATTATGCAAGAACAGAAAATGATAGATGAATCTTTGCTACTCCGCTATTTTGAAAAAGAGGTCAGCGAAGAAGAGAAACAAAAAGTAGAGGAGTGGATACGCAGTTCCGAGGCCAATAGCCGTATGGCTAAGCAAGTGGCACAGATCTTTGTAGCTACACGTCTGCTTCATAACTCGAAAGAGGCATCCCCTCAGCAGGCGTTACAGAATTTCTGGAGACAAGTGGAACGGCGGAAACACAAACGCATTTGGCGATATATAGGAAAGGTTGCTGCCATATTAGCTCTCCCC
>NZ_MNQN01000134.1:0-21796 GCF_001915455.1 Bacteroides sp. 43_46
TTTGCATGCCAGGGCAACGGTGTAGGGCAGGGTGGCATTTGTCAGTGCCATGGTGGAGGTGAAGGGTACGGCGCCGGGGATATTGGCAACGGCGTAGTGTACAATTCCGTCCACAATGTAGGTAGGGTCGCTGTGCGTGGTGGGGTGGGAGGTTTCGAAACATCCGCCTTGGTCGATGGCAACGTCTACGAGTACGGTGCCGGGCTTCATCATTTTCAGCATTTCTTTGGTGATGAGATGAGGCGCTTTGTCACCGGGGATAAGGACAGACCCTATTACGAGGTCTATTGTAGGTAATTCCATTTTGATATTGTGAAGGGAAGAATAGAGTGTTTTTACATTCTTGGGCATCACTTCACTGAGGTAGCGCAGGCGGGGAAGGTTGATGTCGGCAATCAGTACCTCGGCACCCATTCCGGCAGCTATTTGTGCGGCATTGGTGCCCACAATGCCGCCGCCCAGGATAAGTACGCGTGCGGGGCGTACACCCGTCACGCCACCCATCAGTTTCCCTTTGCCGCCTTGGGGTTTTTCGAGGAAGCGTGCTCCTACCTGGGTGGCCATGCGTCCCGCCACTTCGCTCATGGGGGTAAGCAGCGGAAGTGAGCGGTCTTCTTTCTCTACCGTTTCGTAGGCGATGCAGACGGCGCCGCTTGCTATCATGGCTTCGGTCAGCAATTTATCGGCAGCGAAGTGGAAATAGGTGAATACCACTTGTCCCTTTTTTATCAGTTTGTACTCCGGTGCGATGGGCTCCTTTACCTTGACAATCATGTCGGCTATGGCATACGTGTCTTCAATGGTTGGCAACATTTGTGCACCTACGGCGATGTAATCATCGTCAGAGAAACCGCTGTTTGCGCCTGCCGAGGCTTGCACATACACCGTATGACCGCGTTTCACCAACTCGGCTACTTCGGCAGGGGTCATTCCTACACGGTTCTCGTTGTTCTTGATTTCTTTAGGTACTCCGATAATCATAACCTTAAAGTTTTTATTGAGGGGTTAAACATGGCGCAAGATACAAAAATGGAGGGTACAGTGTCTCCGTACCCTCCATGTTTAAGAACAGTTTTCGTTCTCGGTTATTCATTCTTCATCGTTCATTGTCCATCAGTTTCCAATGTCCATGCCTGCATCCCCTTCTATTTCATCTGTGTCCCATGCGGCGATGGTAATCCCTTTCAGCGTCAGCCCGGCCTTGTTCAGTCTGAGGTCGAAGTTGTAGGTTTTGTTGGCCTCGGTAGTGAGGTTTTCGCTGGAACTCATAGCCAGATAGTAGGTGTAGGTGTTGCTGCCGGAGGTGACTTTTACGAATTGGGAGCTATTGGTGAATGCCTGACCCGGCAGCACGATGGCGCGGTAGGTGGTGGCACCTGCAACGCTGTGGGCGTAGGTGGTGATGGAGGTGGTAGATGCAGTTGCAGCGTCGGTGGCAGCGGCATCATTAGCCTTTGTTACTTTGCCGTCTTCCAGGTTCCACGTGCCGCTGAGGGCGAAGCCTGCGGAGCAGAGCAGTTCTACCTTGTCGATGGCGGGCAGGGAGGAGTAGCCGGTTCCTGCGGAGAGGGTGACGGTGATTTGGCTCATGCAGTGCTTCATGCTGATGCTTGCGTTGTTCGTTGCCACGGTGGTGCATTTGCCCCACAGCAGGTCGGAGGCTTCGTAGTCGGCGGCAGCGGTGCTGCTGTTGTTCTGGTCGGGCTTGATGCTGACGTTGGGCACGGTGTAGGTGTCGGTGGCGGTGTTGGTATAGGGATAGTAGGCGTAGAGGGTGTGCTGGTCGGTGACGTTCTGCCAGTAGAGGGGTTCGTCGGTGAAGCTGCCGTTTACCCATGGGGCGTTCTTGGGGTCGAGGGAGGAGGTGATGGGGGATTCACCGTTGGCACCCGTTTTGTGGGCGATGTAGAGGCCCAGTGCGTCGTCATCATCGAACTCGGTGGCGCCGATGGCGGCGCGGCTGATGGGGATATTGGTGCCGGTGGTGGTGAGCGAGAGCTTCACGTTGATGGGCTTGGTGATGTCCACTGTCTGGTCTGAATCGTTGTTACAGGCGGTGACCAGCAGGCCGAGGGTGGCTGCGAGGAGCAGCGTTTGGATACTTCTTGTTTTCATATTTGGTCTATTTATTTGTTGTTAATAATAAGTTACTTATCGGTCACTTTTGTGTAATTGTCGGGGTTTGTCAGCTCCTCAATGGTGGCTTCGGCAAGTGAAGGGCTTCCCTTGTAGTTATAGTATATGTTCGCCCAAGTCTTATTTCCCCAGTTGCGGCACTGGGTTATTTGCTCGTCGGTGAGTTCGGTAACTCCGGTGAGGAAGAGGTTCTCGGGGGAGAAATTCTGACTTCCGAGACCGTAAGTGGTGTCGCAGGTGGGGAGAGCGAAGCTGTTTTCGGTACCGGTGCCGCTAAGGACGATGCTCTTCAGGCCGGTGCAACCAAAGAAAGCATCTTCTCTGATGTCGGTGACTTGTGGCAGGTAGATGCTTGCCAGTTTCCCGCATCCGACGAAAGCTCCGATTCCTATATTGGTGACTTTTGGCAGGTCAATGCTTGCCAGGGCGGTGCAATCCTGGAAGGCTCTTTCTCCGATTCCGATGGCTTGTGGCAGGTCGATACTTGTCAGGCCGGTGCAACTCCAAAAAGCACTGACTCCGATGTCGGTGACTTGTGGCAGGTCGATACTTGTCAGGGCGGTGCAATTCCAGAAAGCATTTTCTCCGATGTCGGTGGCTTGTGACAGGTCAATATTTGTCAGGCTGGTACAATTCACAAAAGTACCATTTCCTATTTTGGTGACTTGTGACAGGTCGATGCTTGTCAGGCCGGTACAACCCTGAAGAGTATTATATCCTATTTTGGTGACTTGTGGCAGGTTGATGCTTGTCAGGCCGGTGCATCCGGCGAAAGCTCTGTTTCCGATTTCGGTAACTTTTGGCAGGTCGATGCTTGTCAGGCCGGTGCATTTATTGAAAGCATTATATCCTATTTTGGTGGCTTGTGGCAGGTTGATGCTTTGCAGAGTACTATTGCCGTTGGTGAAGAGATACCAATTCGTAGGCACTTCCTTCACCGGCTCCATATAGAGGTTTTGTACGTAATTATGGCTGCTGCCCAGCAATCCTAACAGCTCGCTCTGGTCCATGCCTTCCGGTACAGAACCGCTGATGAAGAGTTTGGAGACGAGGGTAGGGGGAGAAGAGCTTCCGGCGGCATTTATCGCTTCCAGCCTGCTCTTTACGGCATTGTAGGACGCTTCCGTCCCATCCAGCAGGAGGATGTTTTCCGGTGCTGTGCCTTTTATGTCGGTACTTCCGTCCGACACTTGCAGGTACTTGCCGGGGAGATAGAATCGGTTGCCGGTGGTGCCGCCGGTGACGCTGCCGGTCTCGCTGCTGCTGCCGATTGAGCCTCCGGCGCTATATACCTTGTCCGTAAGAAAAGAGAGGGCACCGTTTCCTCCGGCTTCGCTGCAAGTAGGTCCATTAGGGGGGAGGTAGTCTGGGCTGTATTGGTGGTAAGTGGGTATCATCAACGCCCGATGCACCGCCGCACCGTCCCGGCTCAAGGTGGTGACGGAACGGGTGTCGGTGAGCTTGTCAACAAACAGATAGGAGTGTATCCCGTCAGTAGAATTGCTCACAATGGGTGCCTCTCTCAGCGCCGTCACTCCGCCTGTGTAGGCGCAGAATACGGCTTTGGCAGGTGCTTTCAGCAGGACGGCGGCGGATGCGGTGGAGAAGATGTCCACTTTCACCAGGGCGCGTTGCATCTGTAGGGGGATGGGGTCGGCGGTGGGCTGGGGTATGCGGACGGCGAGGCCGGAGGTGCGCAGCTGTTCCCAGTAGGCGTAGTTCTCGGGGGTGAAGGCTTGGGGCAGCTGGAAGGTGAAGGCTTCGCCCGTCTGCAGGGCGTAGCTGCCTCCGCTGTTGCCGTCGCTGCCGGTATATGTCAATGCCTCCAGTGGCTGCATCTCTATGGCGGGGGAGATGGCGGCGAAGTAGTAGGCGGCGGCGTCTTTCTCCCAGCGGAGGAGGTTGGCGGGGTCGGTGGGCTGCCAAGTGGCGGAGGTGACGGCTTGCGTGCCGCCGTCGGTGCTGACGGAGGTGCAGGTGTAGTTGGCGTGGCTGTAGCGGACTTCGGCGGACGAGCCGTCTGCTGCCGACGACGACCTTACGGGCACGGTCATGAATACGGTGATGGTGGTTCCTACTTTGGGGAAGCCGGTTTCCGTGGCGGGTGTGCCGGTGGTTCCGTCGGCGCGTGTCTGCCCTCCTCCTTCTCCGGCCATGGGCGACTGCTGTTCCACGCTTGTGGCGATGCAGCCTATCTGTATGGGTTGGCCTATGAGGGAGGCTGTGGCTTCACTGTCGGCACCGGGCAGGGGGGCGGTGTCGGGGCAGATGTCGTCTGTGCAGGCGCAGGGCGGCAGCAGGGCAAGCAGCAGGGTGGGGAGCAGTAGCGTCCGGCGGAGGTGGTTCCTTGTTTTCATTCGTTGGGTGTCTTTTTTAGGGTTTCGTATAAGTAGGGCCGTTCGGGGTGGGGGTGCCTACCCTTGGACGGGTGAGGGTGCATACCCTTACGGGGGTAGGGGTGCGCACCCTTATGGGGGTAGGGCCGTGGGGTGTTATCCCAACGGGTTTTCGCCGTACTTGCCCAGTTGCCGGGCTGTTTCGCGGGCTATCTCGGTGATGCCCAGTGTGCGGGGTTGTGTCTTGGCACGGAGGTAGAAGTCGTCCGTGCGCTCGGTCAGGGCGTTGTCGTAGGCCACGAGACTGATGAGCTTTTCAAAGGTTGTTGCCATGGGGTTTTGAATTATGAGTTATGAATTTTGAGTTATGGGTTATGGGGTTGGGGTTATTGGGGGGAGTCCTTGAGCCAGTGGCCGCTATAGTTGGCGGTGTCTGTCAGGCTGGCAGGATTATCCGCAGTCAGGTTGTAGTGGATGGCTTTCCAGGTGACACTACCCCAGGATTGGCATGTGGCGGCATTTCCTTCTGCCTTGAACATCTCTTCGGTGACATCGGTGAGGAAGAGGAGGGTGGCGGAGGTGCCTGCGAATGCACCATCACCAACGGTGGGCAGGAAGAAGCCAAATTGGTCGTTGGTGCCGCTGAGGACGACTTCTTCGAGGGCGGAGCAGCCATAGTATCTATTATTAGTTGATTATCAGTGTTATACGCTCTAAACGGTAGAAAAGTGACCGTATGAATTCTGATTAGATACGAAAAGGTGAAGATTTAACGTATTTAACTTTCAATCACATCAAAATTGCAGAAAATATGGGTGATGTGGGGTGGTTAACAGTCTCTTCATATGTCTTTTATTGCCACAGAGGTTCATTTTCCCAACCAGAAGGGAATCCAAGAGCAGCCAGGTCTATCTCTGGAAACTTGCTGAACAAATTGTGCATTTTGTCAAGCATGTCATTGTTGGGAGAGATGATGTCAAGGAAATACTTGATGATACACATGTTATAATATATTCTTCGCTTGTCCGCAGGAATAGTAATCCAAGGACGAGTCATGCCTCTCATATCATTTGGAATAATCTTGTTGACCTTATTCCAAACACGAGCATGATGACAACACGCATTGCGAGTAAGCGTAATCACAGAAAGCCAAGACTCAAACACTGGAGCATGAAGGCAGAAACGCTTGGCGATCTGCTTTTTGAGTCCTTTATCTTTCAAGTTCCTGTAGTACATATTCACGCTACCCATTGGGAGAAGTTCACCAAGAATCCATGCTGGTGGAAAAGGTTCTGTATATGTTCTTTTGAAGTGTTCTATAAAGTCTTCAGTAGAACGTTCATACTCCTTCGACAACATTGCCATACTATTGACGAAAATGGACTGATCACGAAAATGTGCAGAATTTGTAAGCCAATATATATCACCAGTCCGTTCAGCCGTCATATTCATTACGGCTTCTCTTACAGCAATTTCGATCTTCTCAATCTCGTTAAAAAGGAGTAAGCGCAACTTTTTGTCAAAGCGATAAAGCATCATCACTTTGTTAAATGTAGCACCTTCCTTATACAGATGAAGAATCTTTGGAGTCTTCAACAAAGGATGCATATACGCAGACAATCGATAATAGCCAATGCTCTCCAAATACAATTGAGCCTTTTGCCTATCATTAATTATCAATCCACGATTTTCCAATAAGGTTACAAGTTCTCGTGGAGTCTTGTAATCTTTTCCAAAATTTCTCTTTGTCATAGCTTATAAACAAAAAAGCCCAGCCTATTTAAGCATTGTAAAGAGGCTCGGCTGGAACTAACGCTGCAAAAATACAAATAATCATTGATAATACAAACTTTTTAGCAAGAAAAATCACGCAAAAGTGGAATTCTTTGACATATTTATATTTAATAATGTTAAATCAAACCTTAAAAATCATATTTTACCAGCCCAAAAAAGTGGTTTCCAAGATAAAAGTGTTATCTTTGTAACGTCTATACCCATACCGGAAGCCCCGATGGGCAGAGGTTGGGCAGACATACATATGGTAAAAGGCGTTTTTGTACGCTTTGGTTTTGACGCTATAAGAATCTCGCAAATTCAACGAAAAGTCAAGAACAAAGCAACAAAGAACGCCTCATGAGGTGTATTATATACAGCCCTCATTGGCTTCGGACGATTCCATAGTTCGTTGTCAAGAGTGCTTTCTATATACTTACACTGGCGTGGGGCTTTCGGCGTTGCTCGTTTCGACTTGTCGGGCAATGCGAGAGCCTTTATAGCGTGGAACGAGTGACAGAATAGGCTCCGCGCTTTTTCGTATGTATTCAAAACATTAATCAGTCAAACAACACAGAGTGGAGCTGCTGTTCTAATGGAAATGGCATGAGATTAGAAAAGTGGTTTATATCAAACTTAGATGATTCTCAAAGAAAAATCATCGTTCAAAGTATAGACGAAGATATCATAGTACAAGGTGCTGCAGGTAGTGGAAAAACTAATCTTGCTATCCATCGTGCACTACAGGCAAAGAACAAAGGAAGTTACGCCATAGTTATTTTTACTGTGGCTTTGAAAAGAATGATAGCTTATGGAATGCAGGCTCTCGGTTTAGACAAAGAGCGCATTGCATACGAATGGGCTTGGACTCATCGTGGCTTTGACCTGACAGGAGATGTATTTTGGGAAAAAGGCAATAGGAATACCCTCTATCTGGTAAATGACTTAAATGTCAGAAAGTTTGAACGTACCGAAAAGGACAAAACGGCTTATGGAATAGATTTTGCAGATTGGGTGGATTACAAATTTTACTCAGCCTTTGGACGCAGGGTTAGTTGGTTTAAAGAAGTTCCATATCTATCAGGGTTTAGTGTGACTAATACTAATAAGTTCGAGTTGATTCCAAGTGGAACAATTTATAAGCAATCAGAAGATAAAATTGATTATCTTATTATAGATGAGGCTCAAGATTTTAACATCTCAGACTATCAAGGAAGGATAATACCTCATAAGGGGAAGAGTCTTTCTTTATTTGGAGATTCTGTGCAACAAATGAATTTTAAAGGAAGTTCAATAGATGAGATTGCTAACACTTTAGTCTACAAACGTCTCTCTTTGGATTACAATTATCGTCTACCAAAGACAATTGCTAAAGTTGCTCAGCAAATTCAAGATGTCAAGGTGGACTTGTTGACAAATAACATGAAAGATGGTGGCAATAGCGACTATCCTAATTATCCCAAACCGATTGTCACGAAATACTCATCTAGAGAGAAAGAATTGGAAGGCATATTAAATCGAATAAAAATGGAAGATTTAGATGATGTCGCAATTCTTGTTCCTGACGAGAGTGATGTACGTGAAGTAAATGATTTTCTGAATCAAAGAGGAGTAAATACACAAGTTCATTATCGAACTGGAAATGTAGTTCCGTTTAGAACTGTCAACACATTGGACTTTTCAAACAATGACCTACCATGCATCCTGACATACTATGCAGCAAAAGGGTCTGAATTTGATAATGTCTTTGTGCCTTTTGCTAATGAGGCGAACACTTGTAAAAGAAATGCTTTTTATGTGGCATGCACTCGTTCTTCACGCAATCTGTATATCTCCTACACAGGAAAGCGAACATCCTTTTTGAAAGATGTTTCAAAGGAAAATATAGTTGAAATTGAAAATAATTAGACCTATGTTTTATTATATAAGTACAAACTCATGGAACTTACTGGAATCTTTCGTTTCAGAAAGTATATCACCATTCTCTTTCTACCAAGTCAGAGGATATGGGAATAATTTGAGCCGTTATTTAGATGGAACAAATGAAAGGGCTAATTATCTAATTTTGTCAACAAAGGAAATTAATGGTGATTATGTCTTGAGAGTCAATGATGAAATTCTAGACAAATCAAATATAGCTCCTGTCAAAAATAGTAAAACTCTATTTACATACAATAAGACAATCTACTACAAAAAGGGAGCTGTTGCTTTTCTGTTCTCTTCAAGAGATTTACTGGAATCTCTTGTTGCAGAATCGCAAATATTGTTTGAAGTAAAATGTATTGAAAAGTACAAGTCTGAATTTATCGTAAAGACGAGCAATGCGTTGCCTATATCCACAGGAAAAATAGCAAACGCCATATCTTTTCAACTTCAAGAATATGTTGCACAAGACTGTATTTATGACAGATTAAAGGGAATGATTGTTGCCTTTACTCGTGCAATGGCGTTTGCAAAAAATCCCCAAGAACAAAAACTAATGTGTATATTGCGTGATTTAAAAAATTCATTTGCTGGATTAAATACACAAGTTATGGTTTCTGAAATCGCTGTTTCAAATGAGAGTAAATATATTTCTCTAATCCAAACAGCTAAAGGGATATATAATGGTACTGTTAAGACAAGGACAAACTTGTTTGATATTCTTATGCAACATTTCTCTGAAATTGTCAAATTGGCAAAGGCTCGTGCAGAAGAAATATCTCAGAATAAACAAGCAAATAGTACAGACAAAAGAGATTTCTTAATAACACAAAAGGATGCTCTAGAAAGCAAACTTTACAGCATGGAATGTCACGATGGTATTTCTGATTGGATAGAAGAACTTAATTCTATAAAAAAGAAAGAACGTGATAATGGTATCAAAATGGGGAAAAAACGTGAATATTTCAAAAAGGGAACTTGGGAATATGAGCGTAAGAAGTATCTCAAACAAGAAATCAAAAAATACGAAGATGAAAATTACGAATTTAAGTCCATAAAGCAGCAGATCGCAGATATAAAACAACAGATAACGAACATAGAATCAGGTTCATCTATGTATGATACGACTTTAGGAGCTTTGTTTGTCCGTGTTAGTGATATTATGAATGATCTTATCGGTAAAGCAAAAGTATCTGGTGAGGCAAACGGAAACATTGATTACTCTCGTTTCTCGCTAAAGAACTTAACTATAAGCATTGATGTACTGAATTCTGATGAAGAAAAAGTATTTCTTGATATCATAATGAATGAAGCTCTTATGTGCAAACAAAGAGGTTTGTCTGACGAAGTTGTATTGAACCTTATTGTTGAATCAGCCAACAAATATAAGTGCTTAGAATGCTCTAACACAGAAAAAGGTAAGCAAATACTTAGCACTCTTCGGGAATTTTGGTCATACAAGCACAACCAATGCTCATCATTTAGCATTCCCGTCAACTTGGTTGTATTGAAATCCTTGATGGCTTTCTTTATCAAACCTTTTGGTTTTGACCAAATTGACCGATATGCCCAAAATAGAGGCATTGATAGTAAAGAGTATGGATATATGCTCCGAGGGGCATTAATCGGTTATACAGCCTTTCCAAAGACTTTTACCGATGCACTTTATACCAACACGGATATATACATTCCTATGGATGAATATTTAACAGCGATACACAAGCAAGTCGAAACGCAACACCCCTGCGATTGACTTGTACACAACAAAAGGGGTTAAAAGAAATATTTATGGGAGTTTTAAAACTGTCTGTTATAGAAGAGCAGAACAAACAACTCAAAAATAGATTAAGAGTTGTTGGACAAAAAGGACATATTGTTCGCATTAGCAACTGTTATTGTCCTTGTGAGTGTTTCATCAGAGAAGGCGAAGTTACAATGTGCGACGATGTTGCCTCTGCTGGAAGTTGGAACATTGATTAAAGAATCACTAATTAAGGAGAGCCATTGTTTAACACTTTGGCTTTCCTTATTTTATGCATATGGAAGCTATAGTATTTCAAACTCAAAACGAAAATTATTATTTGTATAGTCCTTTGAAAAAGGCAATATTGCCATTATCAAAGAATATGTACGATATAATTTCAAACGACAGAAATGAAGGAGACGAAACCTTTCGTCAGTTAAAGCAATATGGATATCTTGACAAATATACTTCATCATTTGATAGTTATATAACAGGGAATACTATACAAGGAGTATTGGTAAAACTATCACAAATCATATTTGAGACAACAACACTCTGTAATCTTAGATGCGAATATTGTTGCTATAGCGAAGGATATGATACATTTGATAGCCGAAGAGGTATGTTGGGGAATCTGAAATTTGAAACAGCCAAAGGCATAATTGATTATTTGGCAATTCTTTTTCAGAAAGAACCTCTATCAAATGCACCTAAAGAACCTTTTGCCATTAGTTTCTATGGAGGTGAGCCATTGATGAATTTCGCTGTAGTGCGCCAAATTGTAGAATATGCAGAACGTATAGAATTTCGCAACCGTTCATTGTTTTTTACAATGACAACAAATGCAATGCTTCTATCAAAATATGCAGATTTTTTGTCACGTCACAAATTCAAAATGCTAATTAGTCTTGATGGCAACAAGGAAAACGACTCTTATAGAGTAACTCCTAAAGGGAATCCTTCGTTTGACATCGTAATGATGAACTTGAAGTGTGTTGAGAATTTATATTCAGAATGGTTCGCAACATTTCGCTATAATGCGGTTTTCACAAATAAAAGTGATGTAAGGGAAATTGTTGATTGGTTTAAGATGCAATTTAACACAACGCCGAATTTTAGCCCCCTTCATGTTCCTACAGAGGATGCAAAAGATGGAAACAGAATTCTATCTATGCTTAAAACTTTTGAAATTCCAGAGGATATAGAGTTGGTTCCAAGTTTAATCACTCAAAATCCGCTCTTTAATCGAATTTTGGTTTTTACTACAAGGCTGTTGAACAATTCAGTTAGCAAAGAGAGTGAGCTACTCGTAGATGAAAGTATAGAGAATAGCACCTTGCCAACTGGTACATGTATTCCATTTTCAAAACGACTTTTCGTAAGCTATAATGGGAAAATACATCCATGTGAAAAAGTCAATAGGGATTCACCGTTAGGATATATTGATAATAGTGGCTGTGTTCATATTGATTGCAATGAGGTAGCAAATGGATTTATGAAAAGAATCACAGAAGTTTCATCTTTATGCAAGAAATGCTACATGCAATTTTGTTGCACTAAATGTTCTTTTTGTTATAGCAATGGTAAATGTGATGAGTTTACTTCAAAAAGTAAATTCGCAAAACTATTGTCAGATGCTGTATCATACATAGAATCCCATCCTGACATAATAGAAGTGGTTGAAGAAAACATTATAATAAAATGAACAGACTGTACATAATTTTTCCACATTGCTATATCAAGGCAACATCAAAAGAATTGCTCATATATGATACAATAAAGTTTAGTAGCATATATATGAGGAATATTGTCGTCCCATATAAAGCCGTCAATACATTAAATCAGTGCGGTTATATAGATGATTGCGATGACAACAAGACTATTTTGCAAAAAATCGCCAACAACGGAGTCGGATATTTCATACAACCAAACAAGTCAATGCCTTATTTCCCCAAACGAGGATTACAAATAATGACCTCCTTAAATAAAGAAAACAAAGCTTTAGGGCACAACTTGGCATCATATACAAATATGATGTTGAAATCTATCACTTTTTTACTTAATAATACATTGTCTATAAATCTCAATTCATTTGCTTACAAGCAATTAGAGTATCCAAACGTTAATCATACAGAGATTGACATAGACACAATATTACTGCAACTTATTTCTTTTGACCTGGAAAGAATTGTCTTGTCTGGAGAAATTTCATGCGATAAGTTGGAAAGAATTTTAAATCTTGCCCAAACAAGAAACATACTTGTTGTTTTTAGAGTCCATTACTTGGCTTATCCTATTCAACATATACAAGATATGTTACGCAAGTATAGAACAATAATGGTAGAATTGCTTATCGATTCAGCTACCCCCTTAGATATTATAAACCTAAGAGAAGAAAGGTTAATCCTAAAATATATTGTAACAAATAATTCTGATTTAGACAAGCTTACGGGTGCAAAAGAAAATATAGTATTATGCCCTATATTCTTGGATGAAAAGAATATTACCCTACAGCCACAAATGGTTATAACCAAAGACGAGGTTCTTAAAATCAATCAAAATCTAAAAGACTGTTATTTGAAAGATTACATAAATACATCATACTTTGGTCATATAACAATCAATTATGACGGGATGGTCTATTGTGTAAATCAGCAAATTGAGTCTTTACAAAATCGAGACCTTGCTTGTATTATTAATAATTGGGTTGGTTCACAAGAATGCTATTGGTATTTCACACGAAATAAGAAATTGGAATGTAAGGATTGTGCACTTCAGGTTCTATGCCCTTCCATTTCAATTTATGAGCAACTAAAAATATACAAATGTCCTTGTAGGGTTTAGACTTCACTTTATTATACATGAAGCCTTGTTTTAGCAAAAAACGAGGCTTCATGTATTGTTTAGTCCAAATTCTCAGACGTAATATCTATCGTGTTTTTGGTATATAACTTATCCATACAAACAGAATCCTTTATCTTGATTGAGATTTCTTCTTTTCTTTATAGAATATACCCAATCCTAATTTTTGTGTTCCGTCCCAATTCGTAAGTTGGTCGGCGCAGCCATTGGAGCCACCAAGCGAAACGTATGTATCTGCACTACATGACATATGGTCAACAAAAGCGAGAAAGTTGTCAATGGCGTTGTCTGTGAATTGAACTTCATTCGTGGCGAAGAGTTTTGTCCAATTAGTGACACATTCTTGCTTGAAGTCTGTAAAACCATTCCACGACATACCAGATAAGAAACTTTTTGCTGCCGAATCTATACAGGCTTTAGAGTCCAATCCAATATTATGCTTTACAGCAGATGCCATAATGCCATAGTATATGGAAGCCGATTCTGTCTCGTTGAAGTTGACTCTGTCTGTTTTTGCAAAGGATGATAAAGCTTCGTGTCCCTCATGGATGAACTTGTCAAGCACTCCTATGTATCTATTTTGCCGAGCCATGCTTTCACGTTTGGCTTCGGCTTCTTTCCGAGCCTTTTCTTTTGCTTCTTTCTCCTTACGTGCTTCCACTCGTCTCCATGCGTCTGTCATTTCAGGCTCTTGCCAAATGGCATTCCAACGAGCCTTCAAATCATTGTACATTTCCATAAGTGTAGTATTATAACTTTTGGCACTGGCGAGTTCTTCCTTCGCACAGACAAGTTGAGTAGTCACTCGCTCCACAGCCTTCTCGTCAAGTTGAGAGATGCGTTGTTTGACTTTGTTGTTTTCAGTCTTTAGCGCATCATTCTCGGCACGAAGCGACTTGTTCTCCTCTATCTGCTTATTGAGATTCTGCATATAGTAAGTGTATGTCTTGTTGACAGACTTGCGTACATCTTCATTCTGCTTGTCACGTTCTGCATTGATGGCTGCTACAAGAGCCTTGATTGCAGCGTAGATATTAGCCACACGCTCCTCACGCCATGTCTTTTGTCCTATAAGCGTAGGAATCGGGATAGCAAGTTCTTTCTTTACGGCATTCATCGCTTCTTGAACTGGAGCCTTGATGTTGAGAAAAGGAATGGTCAGTTCCTTCTTGTCGATTGTGGCGAGCACTGCATATTTCTCCACTTTGTCAAGAGCGACTTTCGCCTGACGTTCCGCTTCAAGCACCACCTTGTTCTTATGCTTGCGTCCTCGCTTTTCTTCCTCTGAAAGTTCATCATAGGAGAAGCCTCTTGCCAAGCCATACTTATGTCCTACCTTGTTGTAATAGTCAGTATGCAGTTGGGAAAGGTATTGTGATTTGTCCTTTGCTCGCTCTCCCCACACTTTGGCATAAGAGACCCTTTCAACAACACCCTTTGCCGCTTCCGATTTTGTGTAGTTGTCACGTTCTTCTTTTGGAAGTGCTCTCCATTCTTTGGTTGTAAGAACATTTTCTGGATTATCCTTGTGAATGTACTTGCTTCCGATGCGCCCACGTTTCTTTACTTGTTCAACAGGCACGGTCTGCACATGGGCATGGATGCTTGTCTCGTCACAATGCACATCAAAGCCGATGACATTCTCTTCTCCCCATTTCTCACATGCAAAGCGGTAGGTGTCCAATGCCCAGTCATAGATGCCTTTTTGCAATACAACCTTGCTGTGGTCAGCATTTGGATCTGATGTGTTGAGTTTCTGTTCACCAAAGGCAAGCCTGTTAAGCACATCATGGTCACCACAGAAGATGATGCCGACAGTGCAGTTCGGACTGTTCCTTGAAACTTGGTCGGGACGCTTGGCATCCATATACGGCTTGAAACCAAGTTCATCAAGTCTGTGCTGCAAGCGTTCATGCAACGGCACCGACTGGGAACCAAGAGGCACTATCTTTCCACCCTTGACTATCTCAAAGTTGAGTCTCTTGCGTGAGTAGTTATAATGGTTGTTCTTGTCTATGTCCGCGTTTTTGAGTTGGTAACGCTTCTCGTCCCAACCTCTGCGCTCCGCCTCGTTGCCCACTTGGGACGAGAACGATTTCTTGTCTGTGCCTACATGAATGGCGGCACGTGGTATGTTTCTTTCCATAAGAATTTCATTTGAGCTTGTAACGTAGTTCTTGTATAATTGGAGACAGGTCTCGGGCGGAGCCTGAGCATAATAGAAGGACTTTTTAAGTGAACATCGCAAGCATGTGAATCTAAAAGTCCCTATTATGTTTAGGACTTTTGTGAAAGTCCGTCACGCAAGCGTGCTCGCAGAACCTTACCCACTCTGCTATGACTCTTCCACCAACACCAACCCAAGACTGTCTATTAGATGCTGGAGAGGCGGATGTTGCTTTATCAGCCTTTGTAGCGCCATCTGTGGCGTTTCCGTCATCAGCAGGAAGTCGGCAATGTCAAGACCATTGGTCTTTTGTTCATCGGTGGCATTGTCTTCCAAGATGTTGCTGACAAGAACTTGCTTGCATATTGATTGCAGCAACGGAAGTTTGCTTTTCCACTTATCCGTTGCCCCAAGGTCTGGAACCAAAACAACCTCCCGACCGCTTAGGACTTCGACAGCATCTTTATTGAAACATCCGTTCATGCCTCCAGTAGCCAACCACACGAAATCAGACATGAAGTGTGTGGCAATGATGGCTGTCTTTTCACTCTCCACTATGGCTATAGTCTTGGTCGTGGTTTTATCTGTCAATAGATGTTCGCCAAAGAAGCACTGCCGAAGTGTAAAGTCTGGCAGTTTCAGTTCAGAGTGTACCCAAGTCACCAGGCTGTGTGGTTCCTTGATACGGTGACCTGTCTTGTCATCATACTTCATTATCTTGCCAGTGTGCACATTCCCATTGACATCTATCTGCCAAAAGATAGTTGAACCGCCCCATTTCTTTGAAGTGCCGACCTTGTACAAGGCAAACAGGCGTTCTGTCTCCTCTTTGCCAAAGACCGTTGAAATGTATCGGTACAAAGGATTGACAGAATAGCCATGCAGTGTTTGCTCCACCAGCTTGCTATCAATGAAAGTTGGAAGAGTTTTCTCTTTCCTGCACTCTTTGATTGGTGTTTTATATCTCCAATCATCATTGCAGTTGGTATCGGGATTGTCCTTGAAATAATCAGACGGAGAATAATGGTAGCCACAACTCTGTTCATGGTCACAACGCCCCACATTGTCAGGGAATACAATCTGTCCTTCCTCGTCAATATATCTTGCAAAGCAACGCTTACGCCCACATTGAGGGCAAGCATATCGGTTGCCCAGCTTGTATTTCTGTAGATGGAATCTATACTCACTCATAAGGCTCTGCACTTGTTGCACCTTGCACTTTCTGCACTTTTGCACTTGTTTGGCACAAAATGCAGCATCTTTTGTGCAAGAGTGCAAGAAGTGCAAAGTGCAAACGGTGCAAGGTGGTGATTCTACTTCTGTACTTTCTCATAATTGCCTTGCTTGTCTTTGATGATAAAGTTTCTCTGACAGAAGTCTTTGAGCATATACATGACAGTACGTCTTGCAAAACCGAAATCCGCTCCAGCCTTTACTGCTTCAGCAGTTACGAACTTGTTTCCCAACGAGTCAAGTACCTGTTTCTTCACAGGGTCGGTAGCCTCGGTTAAAACGAGGTCATCCATCCTTTTGTATGACTTCTCAAAGTAATCGCTCATCCGTATGGCTGCATTCACGGACTCCGCATCAACAAAATCCTTGTGAGACTCATCACAAGCCCAACGGAACAGTTGGAATATCAAGGCAAGCCGAGCCGTATTCAAAGGAACTTTTGCAGCACGCGAGTCTATCATTTTTTCATCCGTAATGGCATTCTGCCGTTCTATATCCTCATTCTGCCAATCATAGAATATGTCAATGGCTTCATCAGAGAAGTCAAGAACATTGAAGATGCCTTCCGTAAAAGGAAGAGCCACAGCCTTGTCTATGATCTCTTTCCATACACGGAATGGTCTTTCAATGATTGCAGCATCTTGTTTTGGAACCTTAACCCAAGGAGCAATCTTCAAACCTTTTGGGCATGTGATCAGAAAACGGTCAAGAAAACCATTCTTCTTGAATCCCATATCATAAAGTTCATGCACAATACCAGTCTGGATAGTTCCTACAATCTGTATGCAAGGATAGTCAATGCGTAAAGGACAATCAAGATTACAACGAGATACATCTACTGGCAAGCCATTGTGAGCCGACAGCATCTGTTGTACAAAAGAACTGTTGTTGTATCGGTTGATGGTGTTGAACAGCCCCATTATCTCATCCACCACAACTGCCACACCTCTGAGGTTGGCATCGTGATTGCGCATAAGAATCTCTGGCGTGAAGTCATTCATGATATTCTTATGCAGGACTGGTACAGGAGGTAACGATTCCCATTCCGTCCGTTTTTTGCCCTTGTTCCTCTCCACAATGGCTGCATACTCATTCTTTAGAGCCTTGAACTTATGGTGCTCCTCAGTATCAATGTCGTGCAACGGCTTGTAGGCAAAGTTCAAAGGTGGAGTCTTGCCGACTCCTGGTCTGCCAACAAGAATGACATATAGGATAGGTGAAGTAATCCAATTGCCTTTAATCCGGATATAGCAGGAGTTGCCGACGGCTGCTGCCATAGCGGATATAAGGGAAGTAGCGGTAAACTCAATGGAATAGTTCTCCGTCCTTGCCAAATCAAGAATCATCTGCTGCATCTTCTGGGGGAATACGTCAAGCGGAATTCCAGAAGTGGCTACGCCCGAAGCCTCCGAGCGTAGCTTGTTACAAATTTCAAGCGCATCCATGATATTACCAGTTTAAGGGTTTCGGCTTGCGCTTGTTTCCAGCAAGAATAGCTGCGTTCTCTTCCTCTGCCGTGAGAGGTACAGGATTCTTGCGGTTAGTCTCCAGCCACTTGTCAAGTTCATCTTGATAAAGGCAGTAACGCTTGCCCGGCTTGGTGGCAGGAATGCTGCCGTTGCCAAGTTTCATGTAGAGAGTTGCCATCGGCATTTTCAGGTATGCCGATGCTTCCTCCACACTCATAGGTATGTGCGTGTTCGCCTTGTGTGGCTTGTTCTGTGATTGCAGACTGATGATCATCTGCTTCATGCCCACCACTTCGTCCCGAAGCTGGGCAACGACCATTGGAAGGTCGTTGAAAGTTAATTCCTTTGTCATATACAAGTCATTAAAAAAAACTGGGGCAAAGGAACAGAATGATGCTTTCGTTACTCCCATTCGTGACAGTCATTTGTCATTCACGAAGGAATAACTCTAACAATGGGGATTATTCGGGATTTTCCTCCGTCACATCATGGAAATCATATCCACCATTGGCAGGCTCGTCAATAGGGATTATATCATTGGAACATGGGGCTTTCAGGTTCTTCAATGTGCTGTAGTCCAAGCCTTCAAACGGCTTTGGGAACATAGCTTTGATAAAGGATATTCGCATTGCCATTGTGTAATCACGCTTACCCAAACGCTCTGCGATATTCCACACGAAGTGCCTTAAAGGGATATTCTCAACATTTTCCTTGAAACGGTTTATTGCTGTCGGGGTATAGTTGGTGTCGTTGCTCCATTCCTTGACAGCCTCAATTACCTTGTACAAATCTTCCTCATACAGAAACCTTGACATGGTACGATGCACATAGTCAAGTACGGCTCTCGTTCGTTTTTCCTTTATCTCCTGTGCTTCTTTTTCTTGTGCCTCTACACACTTGGCATAGTCCTCATGACTGTATTGTGCTGATTCTGTTTGTGGTAATGTTTGCTTTGGCTGTTCTTGTTCTGTTGCTGGCTCTGCTTCTACAACGTTTTTCTTTGTCTTGCTGTTGCTACCAATGTTCATCAGTTCATAGGGACAATTCACCATGGAAATGAATATCGCCCAAAGCAGGATGTTGCTCCCTACAAAGATGATTGACTCGACAAACAGACTTTGGTGAAAGTCATTGCCTACATACATAGCCACGACAAGAGAGATGGCGAGAATTGCAGTACCAACAAAAGCGTAGATGGTACAATCTGAAGTTGTCTTGTTTTCTATCATTATTGTATTCGTTTTATTGTTATTCGTTCAAAAACTTCCACAAAGTTAGATGCAGAAGCATGTAAAAACCGCATTTACGTTCTCTGGCACTCTTTCTTTTAGGCTTTATTAGCGTTCTAATATGATATCAGACTCTGAATCATACTTTAAACTACTCATTAGTGTCAGTTGTTGCTGATTGTTGGCTACAAAGGTAAGGGCAAAGAAAAGGGATATTTGCAGTTCCTCTTTAATATCAACAGAAATTGGAATGTATTTGTCGAATTGGTTCTATCCACGACAGCAAATAGAACCAACAAAATGAGAAAAGGACTATTGGAACACTATCATTCCAACAGTCCTTTTCTGCGTGTTATTGTCAAATGGTTACTTCTTCAAGGTGATACAGCCAACCGAAGCACGCTTCTGGGCATCGGAAATCTTGGCATACACCTCTGTTGTTGCCACATTCTTGTGACCGAGATAACGCTGCACAACCGCAATACTTGTTCCTGCGTCCAACTGGAGACAGGCAAAGCTGTGGCGTGAGCAATGATAGGAGATATGCTTGGTGATCCCTGCATCTTTCAGCCAATTTTTCAGCGGTGCCTGTGTCATGGAGTCTTTGAAATCGGGGAACACCTTACCTCGTTTATCTGGTGAATAGCCTATCAGTTCCAAGGCTTCCTCACTGATTGGGTTATGCACGATGTCTTTTGTTTTCTGCATTCGTGTGGTGACATACATCACACCATCGCTGCCGTATGGCTGTATCTCCTCCCAAGTGAGTTTCTTAATGTCGCTCTTTCGCAATGCCGTTAGACAAGAGAACAGAAAGGCTCGCTTCAAGGCAGGAGCAGAGCATGGTGTGGATGCCAAGCGGATAACCTCGTCTTGTGAAAGATGCTCCTTGTCAGTCGGGATTGTCTCGATACGCTCCAAGAAACCGTTCGGGTTCTCCTTTATCTTGCGGTCACGATAGGCTGTGTGGATTGAAGCACGGAAAGTTGACCAGTAGTTGGCTGCTGAGTTTATATGCAGCTTTCTGTTCTTATGCAGTCCCTGTGGTGCTGTCAGCAGATACTCACGAAATCTGTTGCACAAGTCCACGTTTATCTCACCGAAGGTACACTTGCCTTGCGTGAAGGTACGAAAGTGCATATAGACGTGTTGCCACTTGGAGTTCTTCTTGTCTGCCAGTCTCTTGAAGTAGGCGAGGAAATCTCCTTTCATCTTCTCCTTGTCGAAGAAATCATAACGCTCGTTGACGATAGCCTCGAAGCGACGGCAGCGTATCGCCTCGGCTCTTGCCGTAAGGTTGAGGTTGTACTTATGTTCCATCTGGTTCTTCGGCTTGGCATAGATGTAGATGCCAAGCGACTCATGGCGGATGACTTTCATCGTGCTCTCATCACGATAGCCAGGATAATAGTCAAGATAATAGGACAGCATGTGTCCGTCCTTGATTTTGCGTGTACGCAATGATACGGTCTTGCAAATGTTGCTCATAACTGATATGTATTATTGATGATTATTCGTGGTGAAGTGTATCTTCACGGCTACAAAATAACTGAATGATACTTCCGTGACTCCCATTATTTGCAGTCATTGATGGATAATGCTGAAATCATTTGAAATCACAGTCCTTTGGCTGCTCTTTCTGCCATCGCTCGCTCCACATCTGTCTTCAAAAGCAGGTTCTTTACACCCACTTTTACCTTGCTGATATGGTGAACTTTCACTATATGGCAGATATTGGCACTTGTAAGACCATACAACTGCTGTACTTGTTCTGTAGTATAATAGCTGTCATCGCTCATTAAGTCAGTCCTGCGCAGTTCTTCAAGATGCTCCTTTGAGTAATAGGTACGACCGTACTCACGTTTAGTGGGTATCTTATGACGATATGCATATGCCCTGAGTGCCGACTTGCTCATACTGAAAGCATCCTCTACATCATCAGCAGTCACCCACTCGGTGATGCTGCGGATGTCAACGGCAGTACCGAAGAACTCATCAATATGCCGTTTGCTGTAATAGTTCTTGCCAGCGATACGGCACATCGGTATCTGGTTGCGCTTGGCGGATGTATAGAGCCAAGACTTCTTGACCTTATAAATGGACATCACTTCCTCGCCCGAATAATAGTCAAGCACCTCATTCTCCTCTTTCCCTTTTGTTGGTTCCTGGTTTTGTGTTGGCTTTTCTGTTTTTACCTTTTTACTGAGCTTGCTCTTGCTGGCAGGAACCACACGCTTGTAGGGATTACCCTCAAACATCTTCTCTATATCAGCCTTTCTAACTAATGCCATTCTGCTGCTCAATCTTGATGCCTTCAACTTGCCGTTAGCCACAAGTTTGTAGATATACTGTCGGGTGCATCCCATCAGAATGGCAGCCTTGGAGAAGGTAAGATACTCCTGATGTTGCAGTTCCATGATAGGCTCAATACCGTTAATCAAGTCCTGCTGTCTTTTCTTCCTAAGACGTTTTGCCTCTGCCTGACATTCCTCGGAACAGTATTTCTGCATACCGCTTCTTGGCACGAATGTCTTGCCACAAAATTCACATTTTCTTGTCGGTCTCATACTCTTTGATATTGCTATGTTCTCCATACTTTGAGTATTCCACCGATGGAGTAAACGGAAGTGAACCATTGACAACTTTTGTCAACCCAGTCCACGATATAACGCTTTTTGCCTATCAGCTTCAAATCTGTCCTCCATCGTAACCACTCGTAAACCCTTGTCAACTACGTTCACGATATGACAAAATAAAAGCTCCGCAAATTCTCCACGGTAGAAATACGCTGCAAAAATATGTGGAAAATCGGGAACTGCCAAAAAGCACTTAGAAAGTGTTAAAAATCAAAGAGTATTGAAAATCAAGACTTTATGGTTGGTTAGTCATAGTAAGTTATGGTTAGTTATAAGGGGCTAAATACA
>NZ_MNQN01000135.1:0-21578 GCF_001915455.1 Bacteroides sp. 43_46
CCCCAGACCCCGGGTGAGGATTATTATAAACCTTCCCGGTCCTCTTATAAACATGGCACTTTTGACTTTTAACGTATTCAGTATTAACCTTAATTATATAAATTATGAAACAACATGCACATTTATTGATTTTGACAATTATGTTTTTAACTTCATGTTCCGATGACACAGAAGTAATGAAACAAGAATCTTCGCCACCATCTTTAACAGAAAAAGCCCCGACTTATCGTACTAAAGAGAATGCTATTATTGAAGTGGAACTTTTTATTAAAAATAATAGAAACAATACACGAAATAGCTCTTTTCTTAATTATTCAATAAACAATGAAATCTATTTCTATAGAGATACAATTACTAATCAGACATATCCCTCATTTTATATAGCCAATGCAGAGGGTGGCAATGGCTATGCAATAGTATCGGCCAACCTATATACAACTCCTATTATTGCTTATTCAGAGTCTGGCAATCTTTCTTTAAGTGACACGCTTCAATATCAGGAATTATCTTTCTTTTTTGATTTAGTTCAAAATTACATTTCTAATAATAAAAAGTATGAGATAGAGTTCAAAGAAGAAAATGATGACGATAACTCTTTAGACACATCTCAAACAAGGGGTAGAAGACGTCCTATTTATATAAAGAAACCTGGAGAATGGGAAGAAACGGAAAGAGTACAACCTTTGATTTCTGTTAAATGGGGACAAAGGAGTCCATATAACAATGCGGCACCTCTTATAGAAGGACAAAGAGCCCTCACAGGCTGTGTAGCTACTGCAATAGCTCAAGTAATGGCATATCATGAAAAACCTTCAGGGTATAATGGGGTGTCATATAATTGGTCTGAAATGAAACAATTCCCCACCACTCCAGCAGTTGCCCATTTATTCCGCTCTATAGGTGATTTGGTTAAAATGGATTGGGGAACAGATACAAGCGGAGCTAAAAGAAAAAATATACCACAATGCTTCGAGAAAATGGGATATAGGAAACCCAATAATCCTCAAATTTATAGTCAATGGGATGTTATAACATCTATTAAAGCTAAATGTCCGGTTATAATATGTGGCAATTCGGTAAGAAAGAAAATACTGGGTATTAAATATTACCAAAATGGTCATGCTTGGGTTTCTGATGGCTATTTTCATAGAGAGAGAAATGTTGATGTCTATAGAAAAGGAAGCGATAAAGTTCATCATTCGTATACGGAGAAAGAAGATTACCTGCATCTAAACTGGGGCTGGAATGGTAATAGTAATGGTTATTATTTGGCGGGTATTTTTAATGGAGGTGAAGGACCTACTTTTCCTTCTACTAGAGCAGCCGGCAAGGGTAATTATCCATATAATGTAGAAATAATTCCATATATTAACATAATAAAATAAGAAATATGAGACAAACTTATTATTTTCTGTCTTTCGTGTTACTTTTATTTGTATTCATTTCATGTAGCAATGACGTCGTTGGCAAGGGAACAGATACGATAGGCCTAGAGACTAAAGAGGTATTTTTTAAATCCAGTAAAGATTCTATAGAGTTACGAACCAGGAAAGGTGACGACTGGTGGCTGACTGAAATCTCTACTAAAGACACGATATATAGAACACACTCCCTTAATGTTCAAGTAATAGAAGGTGGTGGACTTTATGTGGAGAAAACAGGTCGCAAATCAATCTTTATCAGGATTGATTCAAATTTAACAGGCTTGGAAAGGAGATTTACAACAGTTATACAAGCAGGGAATTACTATAATACAATTACTATAATACAAAAGGCCAAAGAATAAATAAAAAGGTGGAGACTGCTATTCTCCGCCTTTTTGTTTACTTACTTTTTAGTTCTAGAACTAAGTTTTATATTTCAAGTGATACTATAAAGAATCAACCTCCATTAAAATCAGCTATTGATTTTATAAATGGATTACGGGATCTTCCAATGAAACGTATGGTGGCTGACGAAGGTATCCTTGCTGGAAAATTAATAATAAATTGGACGGTATGATTATAAAAAAATAAGTTTCTATGTTTAAAATCTGAAGTGACGGATAACAGTAGATAGCACTAAAAAAGCTATACCATTTTAGTAAACTTCATATTATATTGAAGTCATAACTCATTAACTAAAACGATATAGCTTATGAGACGTGTACAAAGTAACACATTAGATGTAGGAATTGATGTCCACTTAAAGAATTGGTCGACAGCAATCTTATCAAAGCATTCAGTACTGAGGAGATTCCTGCAAGTTGATTGCGAGGGACCTACCCTCATCTCCTACATAGTTGCGAAGCATTTAGCACATGCTTCTCGTGGCACAATCTCACCCTACCGTACAAACGGTTCCGCATACGGCGGTTTCGCAATCTATATGTATTTGCTTATAAAGATGAGATAACATTGGATACCCCGCTTTCCGAAGAGACTCGTCCTCAATAGCATTCTGAAGAAAGGCACGCGTACAACGCCAATACCCTTTCCGAGTATTTGCCCACTCCTAAGCCTTACCTTTCGGTATTCCACATTTCTGCAAATTTGAAAAGCGAGTCTTCACTCTCTTCCAACATTTCCATATACACATACGCAAGTGTCTGCGATACCATTGGTCTAATGGAATCAGCAGACTCCTCATGTCTGCATATTTGAAATACCCTATCCAACCTCTAAAGGTTTGCCAGAGTATCTCTTTACGTTGGGCATAACCCATGCTGTTACTACGTCTGGTAAGAGATTTAACCTTACGTTTGAATTTCTCTTTTGTTGTCTTGTGAACACACAGCCTGCATTTGCCTTTCGTGAAATAGAAGGAAAAGTCCGTTATGCTTGAGCATACGCGTTCGGCGGACCTCTTACTTTTGCACAGTATCATGCTATCATCTGCATAGCGTACAAAGCAGTGTCCACGTCTCTCCAATTCCTTGTCTAGTTCGTTCAGCAGGATATTGCTGAGCAAGGGGCTCAAAGGGGCGCCTTGTGGTGTACCCTCTATACTTGGTTCATAATGCTTACCTATCATTACTCCGCTTGTAAGATACTTGTGTATAAGAGAAATGACACGCCCGTCATTTATTGTCCTTGATAGTATTCTCAGTAAGAAACTATGGTTTACCGTATCAAAGAATCTAACAAGGTCTATGCCTACAGCATATTTGTAGCCTTCGCTTGTATAACAGCACACTTGGAGCAATGCTACATGCGCACTACGTCGGGGCGAAACCCAAAACTGCTTGGGCTGAACTGGCGTTCGTAGATAGGCGATAGCACTTGGACGATGGCTTGTTGTATCAAGCGGTCAACAACGGTTGGGATGCCTATAAGCCGTTTCTTCCCGTTATCCTTGGCTATATCTACCCTACGCACTGAATTCGGTTTGTACCTTCCAATGCGTATCGACTCGATAAGTTCTGATTTGTGTTCATGAAGATAGGGAAGCAGTTGCTTAAAATCCATTCTATCAACACCTCCAACCCCTTTGTTTCGTACCACTTGTAGATAGGCACGATTGAGATTGTCGGGAGAAAGAATTTGACTCATTAAGTCATCTTTATTTGGTTGCACTGCTATCAAACTGCCGTCTTTCATGTCCATATAGGTCTGCACTCCCTCATAGCTTTCGGATTCCATCCTATTCTTTTGAGGGTAGCCAAGTGTACTTTCTATGACTCTTATTTTATGCATTCTTTCCTATTTAGAGTTAGTTACGTGTTTATAGCTATTGCGATTCAGCCCTTCCTTAAAAAGAACTTAAGTACTATGGCTTCTGCTGACTTCTCACAATAAGCTTTACTCCGTGTTTGGCAATCTAAACACATGCTCCACACGTCCGTGAGACCTCCCCGATTAAGAATATAATCTTTCACACTTATACCTGCTTGATTTACACCGAGTGTTCCATATAGCTATAGGGCTTTATCTTGTTTGGCAGACTTACCCACACTCATATGCCTTAGTATCAAGTTTCTGTACGTCAGGTCAGTGCTTTGCCTAAGACTTCCTTTAGATGCCGAATCACTACGGACACCATTGCCGTCGGCTGTACGCTTGCCGATATAAGGCTGCGATGGGGACTTACACCCATTAGATTATGCCCATGTCGGGCAAACTCCAAAAGGCAACTAACTCGCAATGAATTAGTTGCCTTAAATTTTCCTATTTTAGGAATATCCCTAGCTAATGGTACATCGGGCAAACATTCTCGATATTTCCACACCATAAAAACGAGCAAAGACTTGATACGGTTCTTGGTATGTATGCTGTCTTTTGCAATCAGGTTTCTTAGTCTTATAAAGAGCGTATTTTTGTGGTTTCCTCCCCAGAATATAATTCCTTTTCAAATGAACCGAAAGGTAACTCGTGGGCCAATTTGCTACAATTCACAGCATTGGTCTTGCGTAACTTCTCCTTGCTCATGGTAGGCACATCGACTGGATTACCCCGTAAATGTTGGTTATTCCTAAATTCATCAGCCTCTCATACATGCAGAATCTGCAGAAACCAGCTTCATTGATTAAGAAGTAATTGTCACCCGAATAATTACTTGCCAAGTACTAATGCAAAGCTTTTTATTTTTTTATGATAAATTCATCCAGCATTTTTCCGTCTCGATCCATTACCTCTATCTTCATCTGTGTGGTCGTGGCATAAATACGTAGCAAAGATGTATTGGAATTAACTACTACGGGGAAAGACGTTTTGTCAGTGGCATCATGACGCACAAAACGATGTAAGTGTCCACAAAGCATTAAATCCGGATAAGCCTGGCGTAATAAAGGCATAAACTTCTGCTCTACTTCTACATTTCCATGCCAATCCTCATCGGGACCAGCTTCAGTAACTGCGGGAGGAATGTGAGCTACAATTATTTTAAAAGGCGCTTCTTTATATTCGGTACTTTCCAAAATACTGGCCAACCATTCGGACTGTTCGGTACGGTAGAGGTCATATTGGGTAATACCGGCATATTCAATATCAGAATCAGGCTTATCTTCTCCCGTATCCAGAACAATACAATAGACAGGACCTTGTCGAAAGGCATAATAAAGATGTTCCTGACAGGGAGAAAAATAACGTTGGATTTCGGTTGCAAATACTCCCCGTGTTTCGTGGTTGCCACGGGCGTAGTACATCGGGATCTCAGAAGCGAAAAGTCGTACAGCCGTATCCATAAACCCCTTGAAAAGCTGATCTTCACTATTTATGAAAGAGAGCATATCACCATTAAAAAGAACAAAGTCGGTTTGCGTAAGGTTACAACGGGACATTAAGTCCTCCAGCAGTTTGTTGTCCCCATGTATATCGTTGACCATTACAAAAGAGGTGGCAGGCGCTTGCGGATTGCAGGTATGAAAAGTAAGCGGTTTACGATAATAGACATCAGTGGAAGCATAACTTCCATAAATGATTTTATACCCAGTATGTTTCAACACTTCCTGAGCAAAAACACGGTAACGATATTGTTTTCCCGGTGTCAGTCCCTTGACTTTAACGGCATGGATGGTTGATGTATTCTTGATGCCATTAGACGTGTCAAAATAACGCGGATGCTCTTTGGCGTAAAAACTGCCGTTGCCATCTGAGGCCAGTTCCACCCATCCTATAGAGGGCTTATCCGTTATCCATACAATGGTAGCTTCGTTAGATCCCACGTTTTGCAAGTAAGGTCCATGAGTTATTGTTATTTTGGAAATTTCATCTTGCGAATACAGGAATGTAGCTATTCCCAATAATAACATTTCTAAGAATATGATTTTTCTTATCATAATGCCTAATCTAATAAATTGTTAAACTTTCGTATGTGGAAATCTGGCAGACAGAGATGTATCCTTACTTTACCTTCGGTATCTGGTTTAGCCTGCCTCCTTCATTATATCGTTGATTATTCGGTAATCCCTTTTTATTCACTCCCTTTTGCATGAGTGATTTTAATTCCTCCAAATAATAATGGTATATGTCACGGGGAGTGGCTTGATATTTTTTGCATAGTGAGGCTGCCATGCCTACAACTTCCCCCATCATACCTGTAGTGCGCATAACTCGTACGGTTCCCAAGGCAACATGTGTGACACTGATATTGCGTCCTGCCATGAACAGATTGTCTATATTACGGGAATAAAGACATCGGTAGGGAACAGGATAGGGATAAATTACTACATGGTCTGTCGTCGCTTTGAATTCCCGTCCCGGGAAATACCGGGTATTCTCGGGGTCGGGCCGGTGCAGATCAATACTCCAGGTAGTAGTGAAAGATGCGTCCTCATGGGCTACGTGCTTTGTTAAATCATCCTCTTTCAGTACATAGTCGCCCAATAGCCTCCGGGATTCCCGCTTTCCGGCAATGTAGGCTACCCATTCCAATGAACGTTTTTTATAATATTTTCTTCGTTCCGATTGATTTTTCAAGTAGCTCCAATTAGAATATATAACTAACATTCCATAGTCACGTATTTGTTCAGAATCATTAATCTGATTTTTATTCATTCCGGTTTCCCAAGTCCATTCACCATAAGTGACAGGTTCACAGGTCTCCTCATTGAATTCGATGCCGTACCGGAATTCCGGAAAATAGGATGTTTTTGTGTCTTCCACAGAATACCATTGAACAGAAGTGCCCATTACTAAGCTATCAGCTATTTCGGGAGCTATAGTCTCACCGTATTCAGAACGGCTTTCACGGCCCATACGATAGTCTGCCCCGGCCAGATAACCGATAGTGCCATCACCAGTACAGTCAGCAAATAAACGACCATAAAATTCGATTTCTTCACCGGATTCAATATGACAAGCGGTTATCGAGATGATCCGGTCCTCTTCCTTCTTCACCGAAAATGCCCGATAATTAAGAAACAGGGAAACATTAGTTTCAGCTTGCAGCCATTCCATTTTTTTATGATCTTCATAATTGCCTGCCGGTTGTGCATTACCCTCCTTGACGGGACCGAACTCTTTTTGCAGCCCCCCCAGTTCAGGATATTTTCCGATCTCGATAGCTCCTCCCAAATGAACACGAATCTCGGAACTATTGTTTCCACCGACTACAGGGCGATCATTGATAAGTGCGACTTTACAGCCCAGGCGGGCGGCAGATACTGCTGTACTCATACCTGCAATACCTGCACCTATAACTACTAAATCATATGATTCTGTTTTTGGGGGGGCTAATAATCCAAGTTTAGCACGACGAAAGTTATTTAAAGCCGCCATATCCGATGGCGGAATATCATCTTTCCGTGTCGTAAAATAAATAGCATCACACCGCCCGTCAAAACCTTTCAAGTCATGCAAAACAATGTGAATATTCTTTTCTGTTGCCTGATATTGCCCGGCATACTGCCATATCCACTGATTGCCTATAATACCCAACCGGTAAGAGATTTTCTTTCCGTTTACTGACAAACCGAACAATCCGGGCCCTTCACCCTCCTGCCATGGAGACGTCCAGTTGTAGGTGCGTACAAAAATATAATATGTGCCATTTTCTGGAAGTTGTACATTGGTACTCGCATTTTCAACAGGACTACCTAGACCGTGTGCCAGTAAATAAGGTGATCCCATCAAGTCCATAAATTGTTGGTCCACTACCCAGCCTCCTTTTTCCGTGAAACTTTCTGCTTCTACCAATAAACTGGCAGCATGAAGACTCGCTCCGTGAAATACCATCCAGATGAGAGAAATATATATAATTTTTTTTATCATAACAATTTTCATTATTCTTATACTTGTTTATTCATAGTAGCGAAGGATAATCTCCTTGATAGTCAGCCGGGCCATCAGTGGAGTTGTCAATTCCATTTTGAGGGCTTTAATCATGGCTAGTGTACTGAAAGATGCTGACAATTCTCCATTTTTGTTATCTGCAGCTACTTTCTTAAATATTGTACCGTCCTCGCTGACAGATAATTGTACATGTTCCGGATGTTCCTTTGAAACATCAAACACAATTCTGATTTCCTGTACTGCTTGTCTTTTTTCCAAAGTAAGAGTAAAATAATCTCCTTTTTTTAAGGAATAGGGGGTTGCAAAGAAAGTCTGTATATCACCGTCAAACGCATATTCAGGCATATAATACTTGATTCCCTTCATATTGGTATCGATACGGGCAGGACATACAAGACGGGGCCTTTGTTCGCTTTGCGGAACAAAACCTGTGTTATCCCAATCCTCGTCTTTGAAGTAACAGATATTCAGTTTTTCCATAATAGCACCGAACTTGCTGATACGTTGTCGGAACCCTTCCCATTCTTTCTTTTCTTTCGTGTTCCAGAGGGTTTCGGCCAAGGCACAAGTTCTGGGATATAACATCCTTTCCACCTCATCCGAGGTTGTAATGAATTCAGTCCACAAATTAGCCTGTCCTCCCTTGACGAGATGTGCTTGAGTATTCGTACATTCTTTGCCAACTGGTTCCCATTCATACAATCTGCGTGTGGAATTCCGTGAATACCCGAAATCAAAGTAACAGGGATCCTTAGGAGACATAATGACTGACAACCCTCTTTTCAAAGCTTTCTGTTGCTGTTCTCTTCCATCACGTTGCCAGATCATGATCACGTCACTGATGTCAGCGGCATTACGGTCATTTATTTCATCCCAACCTATCATCCTTTTTCCCTTGGAACGTACAATTTCACTAACTCGTTTCGTAAAATAGTCCTGTAACTCGTGCCATGAAGTCATATTCTCTTGTTTGTAAATCTTTTGGCATTTCGGACATTGTTCCCATAGATGTGTCGACACTTCATCTCCTCCCAGATGTATGAATGATGAAGGGAAGAGATCAGTGAGTTCTGCTACCAGTTTTTCCACAAACCTATAGGTTTCAGGATTTCCTATACACAGCATATTCTCATCTGCTCTCTTCCGTTTTTGTCCGTCCAGTTCCTCTGGATAGGCTTCAAATTTTCCGCCTTTACATGACAGTTGGGGAAGGGCTGCAAGCAAGGCCAGACAGTGTCCCGGAAGGTCAATCTCCGGAATGATCTCTATGCCGTACATGGCGGCATAGTTGATCAATTCCTGCAACTCGCTTTTACGATAATAATGTCCCGATAGATCCTCGAATGTCCGGTAGTACGTACCTTTGAACGCTAAATCCGGATATTGGTCCAGATACAGACGCCAGCCTTGATTGTCTGTCAAGTGCAGATGTAAAGTGTTAAGTTTAAAAAAGGCCAATTGTTTGGTATACTTTTTAAGTTGTTCGATAGTCCAGAAATGGCGGCTACAATCTATCATGACTCCCCTGTAACTAAAACGGGGTTTGTCGTGGATTATGAGCCGGGGTAACTCTTTTCCCTCACTTCCCAGAATCAATTGTAAAAGAGTGGAAAAAGCATGAATCATACCTGTCTGGTCACCTGCTTCTATGATGATCCCCTGCTTTGTAATTTCCAGCATGTACATTTCCGGCTCCTGCATTTTCACCTTTTTTACATGAATGGAAGGATTTGAGGCATTCACCATGACAGACAAATTTGCCAGTTCTTTCAGATCGCTGACAAGGAGGTTTCCTGTATTTTTCCATTCGTCCGGGAAATGGATGCTTTCCAGACGTTCGATGGATAGCGTACCTTTTTTCCGGACCATGCTTTCAACTTGCGGGATCAGACAAATATTATCTTGAGAATAAATACTGTCTGGTAATATGAGAAGAAATAGAAAAAGGTGAAAAATATAGCTCTTTCCAATCATAAAGTTAGAAAAATAAAAGGGTGAATAATTAAGGAGTTACCTTTTCCCGGACTATCAACAACTTTCCTGCATTTAATAGCCGGGATTTTGTTTTAAGTTCTCGTTGATCTGAAGTTCCGTAGTAGGGATAGGCCACAAATATTGGCGATCGTTCCAACTACGTACAGCAAGTGCCTGACATTTACCCGCTTCTTCCAATTTGGAGAAATCTGCACAACCATCCTCGTCCATTTCCGGTGTGAAAGCCCAAAACCAATCTCCCTGACTGGTTACCCGTTCGATACATAGTGAGGCCGGATAAAGGATACCATATGTCTTGCGATTCATAACCTTTTCGGCCAGTTTCCAACGGATGATATCCGTATATCGCATGTGTTCCTTTGCCATTTCCATACGACGTTCTACACGTAGCTGGTGGCGAAGTGTGGACTGGTCGTTAGAAGTGAAAGCCGGATAACTTGCCTTATCGGACTTGTCCACACCATAAGCACGCGCCCGAACCTCATTCAGTGCATCCAATACGGAGTTATCTATCTCATTTAATTCGATTTTCGCCTCGGCATATGTCAACAATATTTCGGCATAACGACAATAGATAATATCCTGGTCTACCTTGAAACCATTCTGAAGCCATGTTTCGTCTATCCCTTTTTTCCACACCAGACCATCGAAAGAAGCATATTGGGCATTGGCACGTGTATCATAATTTGTCACGATTTCACCCGTATTATAGTTCATACACGTCAGTGCCTCCGGGTGTGGGTTGTATTCATAACCGAGGTGGTTGGAACCAAATGGTACAATGGTTTCTGCTAAACGTGGGTCACGATTTGCAAATGGTTCATGCGGATCGAAGAGTGGTGATTCGTTAATAAGCAGACCGTCGGTACAGGTGAATGCAGCTAGTAACTCCCATGACGGACAGGTCTGCGTCCATCCTCCTACGTTACGGGGTAGATCATTGTATACCTGGTTAACTCCTCCGTTTCCTGTTCCCAGATAAATGTCATATGTAGCATCACGTGGAATTTTGAAAATAAATTCATTCGAGTTTTTTGTAGTAGACAAAAAAAGATTGCCAAAATCGGGATGCAATTCATAAATATTCAAGTCCATAACCGCCTTGGCTGCATCGGCCGCTGTTTCCCAATCTTCCATAATCAAGGCAACCCGGGCTTTTAGTGCCAGTGCAGCACCTTGGGTGGCTCGCTGTTGGTCAGTATAGGAAGTTGGAAGCACACTAATTGCATCATCAAAATCTTTATAGATTTGTGCCAATACGATGGATTTATCCGTACGTCCCATTGTCAACCCTTCTTCTGTACTTACATCGGTTAATACCAATGGTAAGTCACCGAACTTTACAATCAGTTTGGCATAAGCGGCAGCTCTATGGAATTTGGCTTCGGCAATCAGGCGGTTAATAGTAGTGGCAGATGCGCCATTTTCGATAGCACGATGCGATTTCTCAATAACTGCATTGGCACGTGAAATAGCTTTGTACTGATTGCCCCATAAACTGGTAACCCAAGCATTTTGTCCATTTAGAGTTCCGTCATCAAAAGAGGTCAGGAGATCGCGTGAAGTATAGTCGTCCGACCAGTCGGTCTGTTGTTGTCCGTCTTCCGGCCAGAAGTCATATCGATATAACTCATCAACGGCCATCTGCACTTCAGTTTCCGTGGAATACCAGTTTTCAGTAGAACCGCTTGACAATGGATTTAAATTGAGATCATGGCAGGCAGAGAGTAAGAGTATTCCTGCCCCGATATATAAGAGTAACTTTTTCATGTTTTTTATGGCTAGAAATTAATAGAAACACCAAATATTAGAGAGGTGGTAATAGGATACCCTTCTGTACTTACTTCCGGATCCCATCCTTTGGGGGCATTACTGATGGTAAACAGGTCACTTCCGCTTACATAAAGACGGACTGTATTCATACACGCCTTCGTAGTCCATGCTTTGGGGAGCGTATAACCGACAGAGAGATTTTTTAAACGAATGTACCGACCGTTGTAAAGCCAATAATCAGACATACAGAAATTAGCATCCCGATTGGTGCGAGTCAGGCGCGGATATTTGGCTGTCGCATTCTGCTCATCCGTATTTTTCGGACTCCAATAATTGCCGTCAAGAATAGTAGGGAAATTGAGCCAGTTGTCTCGAAGCCCTTCAATCATTGCAGCACTGATTTGAGATTTCTGACTTCCAACACCTTGTAGTGTCAATCCAAAGTCCCAGCCTTTATAGGCAGCATTGAAAGTGAGTCCAAACATATAGTGAGGCAGGGAACCGCCCAAAAGTACACGGTCATACTCAGGTGAGATAACTCCGTCGGGGACACCGTCCGGTCCGGAAATATCCTTGTACTTAATATCACCCACTTTGACGCTGTTGTTCAGTTTGGGCGACTTGTCCACGTCTTCCTGAGTCAGGAACAAGCCATCGCTTACGTAACCATACCATTCGTTATATTCACTTCCTTCCATTTTTACCTGATTGCCTAGGAACTGTGTACCATTCAGGTTTCCCATTTTGGAGGTAAAATCTGACAGATTAGCGGAAATGGAGTAAGTGAAATCACCGACTTTGTCCCTCCAGCCAACTTCAATATCATAGCCGGTAGTGTGCATGTTTCCGGCATTGACTTCCGGGTTGTCGTAGCCGATGAAGTGTGGAATTTCCAGTGCCAGCAACATGTCCTTCGTATTTTTTCTATAATAGTCAGCGGAGAAGTGCAGACGGTTATCCAGAAAATTAGCATCTAAACCGATATCCCAGCTTTCTGTTGTTTCCCATGAAATATCTCGTACGGCATACTTCTGCTGTGCGGCCGTAGTCACGGAAGAAACAATCCCCTGTGAATTCTGAAATAGTGCAGTGCTGTAATCAATTGCAGCCTGGTAAGGGTAATAATTATAAATAAAGTTACCGTCATCGTCATAAGCCCCGATACGTTCGTTTCCCAGTTTTCCCCAAGAGCCTCTCAATTTCAGGTAAGAAAACCAATCCATATTTATATTCTTGAAAAACTTCTCTTCAGAAATTACCCAACCAAGTGACACGGAAGGAAAATTGGCCCAACGACAATTGGATGCAAAACGTGAAGAACCATCCCGGCGGAGATTTGCTTGGATAAGATAGCGGTCTGCATAGCTATAGGTCATGCGTCCGAATAATGAGCGGTAAGCATATTCTTCCGCATTGCCACCATTATCCCGATAATCCTCCGAACCGAGGTCCAGGTAAGGATAGCTTGTCAACTGGTACTGGTCTCTGGATGCATCCAGGTTTTCCCAGAAAGCATAATAATCCTCGTAACCGATCATGACAGAGAAATCATGGCGCCCCAGTGTCTTGGCATAGTTGGCAAAGAACTGTGTTGTTATATCATGGCTGTCATTACGATTTTCCGTCAAATTGGTAGTGCGATAACCTCCCATGTAACCAACAGTGGTATTCGGATCTTCTGAACGGGTGTATGGAATCTGTTTGACAAAAGTTTTCTTCTTTACATTATTGAAATTGGGCGCCACGGCTGCTGATATTTTCAGCCCATTGACAGGAGTTATGTCAATACCGAGTTTACCGCCAATATTGGTTCCCCAGTTGGTAAAAGTGCCGCCATCTGTAATTTTGGCCAGCATATTTTCTCCATCTTTCACATCACCCCATAAGCCATTGGTCCATGTAGCAGCATAAATTGGCGGAATGTTTCGTCCACCTGCCCCCATGGGGTTGGAATTAGGCGAGAGAGCTTTAGAACGGGAAAAGTTCAAATCCAGATTTGCGGAAATATATTTATTTATATTGAAATCATTATTCACGCGTACCATAAAACGGTCATATTCCTTGTTTACATAGAGGCCGTCCGTTTTGTCATAGCGGAAAGAGGCTTTTGTACGAATAATCTTACCCCCACCAACAATGCTTAGAGTATGTGTCTGCCGGGGTGCGGAGCTTTTCAACAGAATATCTCCCCAATCCGTCATAGGATATTTGTCCGGATTAGTCGCATTATTTATGCTCCAGTTGGTAATTTCATCTTCCGTATATGTTTGGTACCATCCACCGTCTGGATTATCGTTATAGCGTGTTTCATTTACCATTTCCATGTAACGCTGGGCTCCTACATAGGTCGGCAACTTAGTCGGTATTTCCCACCCGTACTCAAAGTTGTAACTCAAAGCCACATCACCGCTCTTGGCACGTTTGGTCGTGATGACAATTACACCGGCTGCGGCACGTGAACCGTAGATCGAAGCCGAAGCAGCATCCTTCAATACGGACATACTTTCTACGTCTTCAGGATTTACGGAGTTGATATCACCCGGAATTCCGTCAATAATCACCAACGGACTGGAATCACCAATAGTTGTTACACCACGTATCTGGATAGAAGCACTACTACCGGGAGCTCCATTGTCACGACTGACCATTACTCCGGAAAGCGCGCCTTGCAAAGCTGTGGAAAGTTGGGTGGTACGACGGGCAGCAAGTTCGTCTCCTTTAACAGCTGTTACCGAACCGGTGAGATCTTTCTTCTTCATCGTACCATACCCCACTACGACTACCTCATCCAATTGCGCATTGTCTTCCTGTAGAATAATGTTAATATTCCTCTGCTCGCCGATATTGACAGTCTGCGTTTGGTAGCCAATATAGGTTATTTGCAATGTAGAATTGGCAGAGGCACTGATACTGAAACGTCCGTTCATATCCGTAATTGTGCCTGCCGATTTTCCTACGACTTGAATATTTGCTCCGATAATAGGCTCACCATTTTCATCTTTTACTATCCCCGTAACTAAAAAATCTTTTTGCTGCGCACCCTTTTCCTTATCCGTAGAGTTAATGAGCATGATGTTTTTACCTTCTATAGCATGGCGAATGCCTGTATCCTTGAATATATCATTCAAAACTTCATTAACGGCTTTATCTTTCGCATTCACTTTGACATTACGTTTGATATTGATATCTTTTACGTTGAATACAAACAGATAGTCCGTTTGTTTCTCTATTTCATTAATCACTTGTCCGATTGTTATATGGTTGGAAACAATCGTAACATGAGCTGTCTGCGCATAGCTTCCTATAGCTAGAAGATTTCCTACACATAAGAAACAGACGTAAACAATAATTTTCATAATACGGAATAACTGTTTATTTTCTATAAATAATTCCTGGTATAGAGAATTTTTCATATTTTCGCAACATATTAGTTTATTAGGTTTAACTTGATCTAGAACTATTTTGTCAGTTGGTATAAACTGATGGAAAATGTGGGATGGTGTTGCAGCACTGTCCCCTTTTCTTTTTTAAATGTTTCTTTATTGTTTCATAGGCATTAGAAATATTAAAAAGTTAATTAATGGTTATCGTATTGCTCTCGTTATCTTTAATATAGGTAAATTTATTATTGAGGGCAAGCACACGTATTACATGTTCAATCCCATCATGGGTCCGGAATTTTCCGGTATAGTGCGCATCAAGAATCTGTTGATTGTTAATGACAAAATTCACATCATAATAGAGTTTTAATTTCTCCATTATATCGCGTAGGGAGATATCGTTGAAACAAATAAGCCCTTCTTTCCAACGAAAATAGTCTGTTGTATGTATCTTTTCTTTAGTAAGTTGGTTTTTACTTAGTCTGGCCATGTCACCTGGTTTCAGTTTCATGAGAGATACTTCACTTTTCTTTTGCAGAATTTCTACAGCACCTTCCAATAAGGCTGTTTCCCATATACTATCTTTCTCATAGGCCAGCACATTGAATTCTGTCCCCAGCACCCGGATATTGCATCGGTTAGTTCCAACAATAAAAGGTTGTTTTATATTAGAACTGACTTTAAAATATCCTTCACCATCTAATTCTACATGACGTACCTTTTTAGAAAACCGTCCCGGAAAAGTCAACCGGCTACCGGAATTCAGCCATACATGCGTTCCATCAGCCAGGTATAATTCGGCATGCTGGCCTGCCGGAACAACTACCGTTTGCATATTCTCCTCCTTGTCTTGTAAAACGTGGTGAGTGTAAAAATAAGTGGTTGCCACAGTAAAAACAATGACAGCCGCTATCCGTACAATAACATCGAGAACCCTCCTCAGCGGATCTTTCTTCTCTTGTTGTATATCAACGGGACTTTTAGTCTGCCATAACGTAATGTCATACAATTTACGTTGCCGCTTATATTCTCTAAGATGCTGTTCATCTTCGCGCAGCCACTCCATTATCCTCTGTGACTCTTTTTCAGAGGCATTTCCTGCTATATATTTTTGTAATAGTTCATCCATCTTTTTATCGTTTTCATTTATATAACGATTCATCTTCGGTTTACCCTAAACGAAAAAGAATATTTTTTTCAAAAGATAAAGGAACGTGCGTAGTAATCGGTGTTACATATGGTAAAAAAAGAAATAAAATAAAGGCAGGTAATCTTTTAGCGTTTTTCTAAGAGCCTTAAGTGATTTGGATATATGATATTCCACATCTTTGATTGAAATATTTAATTCGCAGGCAATTTCCCGATTTGTTTTATTTCCAAATCGGCTGAGAGTAAATATACGGGAGGTTTGTTCAGGTAATGATTGCAATGTTCTTTGCACAATATCCATAACTTCTTTCGAGAATATTTCATTTGGATTACAGTCTTCCAGTGAGGAGAGGCGAAGAGCTAACTCTTCATTTTGTTTCTCACTAATCCGTGTGATGACCTGTTGTTTCATGCTTTCATGACGTAAGTAGTCTAAGGCTTTATTTCGCAAAATACTGAGCAACATCGGTTCAATATTTTCCACCGGGTTGTCCTGTATCCATTGCCACAGTTTGATGAGTGATTCAGATGCAATATCCTCGGCTACCATCTCATTGTGTATATACGACTTTACAAATAGAAAAGACTTTTTGTAATATCGCATATAAATATTATTAAAAGAATTCTCTGGACGAGTGAGTTTTGCAGGCATTTTAATTCTTTTTAGTTCATTAAAAATTTTGAGAAACAAAAATATAAAATAATATTTGATTCGCAAATTTTCTTTTTAGCTATTTATCCCAGCCAATAGATGTAGAGTGTTTGGTTTATTTCGTTATCCTCCTTCTCATGAGTGGTTGGAAAACTGTTTCCCATTTGATGTCAATCGTTCTGTTTTGCCAGATGAAAGGTGTAGTTTATTTTCTATTCGAGAGATGGTACAAGCAGTATCGTAATATAGAATTTATTTCCGTTGAGATTATGTATGGAGGAGAATCTGTTCAAAACATTAGCAAGGATGATGTCCAGAGTATTGAAATAGGTATAAAAAATCTTGTTCTTGTCTTCAGCAATGGTCTTACAGTCCATTACTATAATCTATGTTATAATACTTGAATGGACTGATCGAAAAATAGAGGTGATGTGTTAGCATTGAATGATGGTATTAAAGTATGGATTGAGTGTCTGCTGCGATATACTGAACATTGGCCGATTGTATACATCCCATACATTGTAAAAGTCTCTGGATGTCTTTTTTTTCGTGTGGTATGAGAATCTAATAGCGCAATTTGTAGGGATAAATAGTCCAAAGACAGATATCGGTTTTATGATTCTGTGCGACTTAGGAGCATGAACTGAATAATGGTTTGGCAGCGAAATATGCTGTTAAACCATTCGGTTTTCGTTAAACGAAAACACAACTTGCTGTCCCCTAATGGGGACAACGATTTGAATATTACGCTATATCCATATAGTGCTATAAAGCCTTTTGTCAGGGGAAAAACGCATACGGTTTCCGCCGGTTTTTCTGCATTTCCGATCTTCTGAAGGGGAATATTTCCCCACAGAACGTGCGTCTTCCCGCTATACTGCTATAACCATATAGCCATATAAAAAAGAATCGGAAATTGAAATATCATTGATTGACAGCATAATTCATTGATTTTCGAGAATCTCTTCTGTAGTCTTTAGTCCGCTATACCACTATCGGCATAGCTTTAGTTATCTCTATTTCGATGTCACCCCCTATGTGGTTCGCCATATCATGATATATCGCTATCCGGCTAACCCGTTATACCGCTATCAACATATCCCCGTCTATTCCTATTTCGATGTCACATCTTATGCGGTCAGCCATATCATGATATATCGTTATCTGACTATTCCGATATATTGCCGCCTTTTGTCATCCGGGACTTGCAGCGGATAAGATAAGGATCCCCCCAATAAGGACTTTTAGTCTAAAACAAAGTAAGCTAATGCAGTGATAATAAAGTTCTTATGATTATAGTTTCTCCTATAAAAGCATTATCTTAGTAGAGTAAATAAAGAAGCTAACAAGTTATGAACAAGCAAGTTAGAAGCATTTTAGCACAAGAGACAACAAAAACGAGCAAGATCCGGCAACTGTATCTTTTAGGGATTCCCCGTGCGGAAATCGCAAGGATGGTGACCAACGGTAATTACGGTTTTGTCGTGAACGCCCTGCGCCGGATGAATGAACGTGAGGGCGGTCTGAATATCCATCCGGCGACAGCTGCACTGGATTATACTTTCACCCGCAAGTTCGGTATCGAGATCGAGGCTTACAACTGCTCCCGTGAACGGCTCGCACGCGAGCTCAGGGAGGCCGGTATCGAGGTTATGGTGGAAAGTTATAACCATACCACCCGTCCGCATTGGAAACTCGTGACGGACGGCAGTCTGAACGGCAACGACACCTTTGAACTGGTCAGTCCGATCCTGGTCGGTGAAGCCGGGTTACAGGAACTGGAGAAGGGCTGCTGGGTGCTTGACCTGTGTGACGTGAAGGTGAACGGGAGCTGCGGGCTTCATGTACATATCGATGCCGCCGGTTTCAGCATGGAAACCTGGCGTAACCTGTCCCTGAGCTACAAGCACCTGGAACCGGTCATCGACAGGTTCATACCGGCATCCCGCAGGGACAACTACTATTGCCGTGGCCTGGGTCATGTCTCTGACGGGATGATACGTTCCGCCCGGATGGTGGACGAGCTGAAAGGAAGGATCGGTGACCGTTACCATAAGGTGGACCTCGAGGCCTACTCACGGCACAAGACGATCGAGTTCCGCCAGCATTCCGGAACGACCTGCTTCACAAAAATGCGCAACTGGGTACTGTTTCTCCACAAATTAGTTACCTTTGCCACGAGGGGACAGGTGCCTGTGGCCACCGCGCTCCAGAACATCCCCTTCCTCGACAGTGAACAGAAACTATATTATAAATTTAAGGACTAAAAAAATATCGACATGAACAGGCATATATATTTTAGCGGATGGCGGCAGGATTGCCGCCTCCGGCCCTTCCGAGTTTGTACGCATCCTGCGTGAAGGCAGCTGGTTTGACAGCGGATGCACCGACGAGGAGTACATAGTGAATTTCTCCGGACGGTACAGGGAACTGCACGGGGTGACGGTGAGAACCGACACCCCGGAGCAGTTCATGGACGACCTGAAAAAGTACGGTTACATCAGGGGCTGAGAAGCCCGTTCCTTTTATTGTTACGCTCCCTGCCGGTCTCACATGGACCAACAGGGATTTTTCTTTTCATCGCCGTAGTGTTCCCGTCCTGCTGTCTCCTCGTATATCGCTATCTTGCCAACATGAGTTCCCGCTATCTTCATAGCTTGACATATCACTATTCCAATAACATAAGCTGTTACAATATCCGTAGCCTGGTGTACCATTATCCCAAGAATGTAAGCTGTCAATATCTCCATGGCTTGACATGTCACAATCCTAGCAACATCGGGGAGAATCCTGGCCTCCCGCCGGACTGCCATTTGTTATGTCTTTTGCTGGCATTGACTATTCATGTCTATATATGACTATAACTGACAAGGTATCCTTTCCCACGTTTATTCTTTTTTTCTTTGCAGAGTAGGACGATAATCCGCCATCAGGAACATCCGCCTTACAAAACGCCCAATTGTCACATGGAATTAATGTATAAATCATAGTTATGGACAGCATTGAAAGGAAAAAAACAAAACCGTATAATATCAACGAGAAGGAGATACTGGATATAGTTGCCGCTAAAGGCTCATATTTGAGCAGTATTTCCGAGAATCTGGAAGAGGTGCCGCCCCACAAGGAGTCTTCATCCCGGGCGGAAAGTAAAAAGACGATAACGGATGAAGAGGTAAAAAAATACATTGAAGCCCTCCTGAACAATTTTTCATCCAACCGGCGCAAGCCCCTGCATATTGATGCACAGGTGTACGAATGTATCTCAGACATTGTCTGGGCAGTCAGACGTAAGGATTTTACTGTTTCCGGTGTTATAAGCCGCATACTGGTTGAACATATCAAAGAAAACGCCGGCATGATAAAGAAGATCACAGGACGAGATTACAAACTGTTACAGCCGTAATATGACGGGAAGTCCTCCTTAAAACAGCTCTGGAGGGGGAGTCGGAAATCACGACTCCCATCCGGAAGTGCATTTGGAAAGTATTTTGAACTGTATTTCAATAATTTGAGTTTCTAAAAGGAAGCTATTTTAAATAAAAACAAGAAAAATGGAAGTATATTACATTGAAGCCGGAATCTTTGAGGAAATGCTGGCTAGGGCTGATAGCCTGTCCGCACAGGTGGACCGCTTGTATGAAAAAAACAGGGAAAAGAAACCGGGAGAGTGAATGGATAACCAGGATGTCTGCCTGCGCCTTGACATCTCTCCACGTACCCTGCAGACTCTCCGGGATACCGGACGGCTGGCATTCACCCAAATCCAACGGAAAATCTACTACAGGCCGGAGGACGTGGAAAAGCTGATGGTCTATGCCGCCATGAAACGCAAGGAAAAGGCGGTGAGAGAAAAAAGAAAGAATGAATAATTAATTGGATGCAACATGGAAGGAATTATTAGCAAAGAGACGTGCAGTGTCCGCCGATTCTTTGGCCTGCTGGATAACATTCAGACGAAGCTGGAAAGGCTTGCGGAGGATAACCGCCCCCTGTTTAACGGTGAGCGTTTTCTCTCTGACAAGGAATTGTCGGACCTGTTAAAAATCAGCCGCAGATGCCTGCAGGATTATAGGGACCAGGGGCGTATTTCTTATATCCGGCTAGGTGGAAAAATTTTGTATAAGGTATCCGACATTGAGAAACTCCTGGAAGATAATTATCATGAGGCCCTGATATAATCGGACGTTCAATACTCAAGAATGCCGGCCGGAACCATTAAACATCGGTTTCGGCTGGCATTTCATTATTCGGATATTTCCGTTAGGGGGACCGTACTCCCTTTCTGTCTTCTTTTCATCAGCCGGTCCATGTCACCGGATATCTTCTGGTCGGTAACCTATGCATAGACCTGCGTACTGTTGATGTTCGTATGGCCCATCATCTTGGCGATGCTCTCTATCGGGATGCCGGAGGACAGCATCAGGGTTCCAAACGAATGCCGTGCGGTATAGGGCGTGACATCGGAATAAGGATAAACGGGGATATGCTGATAGTGATATAACATGATATGGTGAGCTGCATAGAGGATGACCTCGAAATAGAGATAACTAAAGCTATACTGATAGTGGTATAGCGGACTAAAGACTACAGAAGACATTCCCGTAAATCGGTGAATTATGCTGTCAATCAATGATATTTTAATTTCTGATTCTTTTATATGGCTATATAGTTATAGCAGTATAGTGGGAAGACGCATGTTCTGTGGGGAAACATTTACATTCAAAAAACCGGAAATGCGGAAAAAATGGCAGAAACCGTATGCATTTTTCCCCTGACAAAAGGCTTTATAGCACTATATGGATATAGCGTGATATTCAAAACGTTGTCCCCATTAGGGGACAGCAAGTTGTGTTTTCGTTTAACGAAAACAGGACGGTTTAACGGAGAATACACCGATAAACCGTTACTTATTTCAAGCTC